>CANSGE010000101.1 GCA_947646295.1 uncultured Bacteroidales bacterium | reverse complement strand
TCCATCCCCCTGTGTCTCGACGAATACAAGGGTCAGCTCAAGAAAGGCGACCGCATCGTGCTGACCGCCTTCGGCGCCGGCTACACCTGGGGCGCCATGTACCTTGTGTGGGATATGTAATCCACGCACACCTCATACTGCGCCCGGATGCCGTACCGTCATCCGGGCGCTCTAACTTTTCGGGGGGTTGAGGTGTTATAGTATCAATAAACACTTACTGACACGAAACAATTACTGACATGGAAACTAAACATAAATCCGGCTTTGTAAATATAGTTGGCAACCCTAACGTGGGCAAGTCGACGCTCATGAATGACCTTGTGGGCGAACGTGTATCAATCATCACCTCCAAGGCGCAGACGACCCGTCACCGTATCATGGGTATCGTCAATACTCCTGAGTATCAGATAGTATTCTCCGACACCCCCGGTGTGCTGGCCCCCAAGTACAAACTTCAGGAAAGCATGCTGGCCTTCAGCGAGGGCGCACTGACCGATGCCGACATCCTGCTCTATGTGACCGACGTGGTGGAAGACCCCACCAAGAACGCCGAATTTCTTGCGCGTGTGGCCAAAGAGAAGGTGCCCGTGCTGCTCGTGATCAACAAAATCGACCTGCTCAAAGGCCAGGACGAGCTTGAGAAAATCGTGGAGCGCTGGCGCGAAATGCTGCCTAACGCAGAAATTTTCCCTGCCTCGGCCAAAGAAGGCTTCAACGTACAGAATCTGATGCAACGCATCGTGGAGCTCCTCCCCGAGGGCGATCCGTATTTCGGCAAGGACGCGCTGACTGACAAACCGGCACGATTCTTCGTCACCGAGATCATCCGCGAGAAAATCCTGCTCAATTATGACAAGGAAGTGCCCTACTCGGCCGAAGTGATCGTGGAGAAATTTGAAGAAAAGGAAAATTCGATACATATCATGGCTGTCATCTACGTGGAACGCGACAGCCAGAAGGGTATCCTGATAGGCAAGGGCGGCTCGATGCTGAAACGCGTCGGCACCGAGGCCCGCAAGGATATCGAGAAATTCTTCGGCAAGTCCGTCTTCCTCGAACTCTTTGTGAAAGTCGAGCCCAACTGGCGCAACCGTGAGAACAAGCTGCGAGCATTCGGCTATATCGAGTGATAAGGAGGTTGTTTAAAAATTTTTACTAAATTTGCACTCAAAATATAACTGATATTATGCTTGTAGCTATCGTAGGACGCCCCAATGTGGGCAAATCAACCCTCTTCAACCGACTGACCCAGTCGCGCACGGCGATCGTTGACCCGACCTCGGGCACGACACGTGACCGCCAGTACGGCAAAGTGGATTGGAACGGCGTGGAATTCTCAATCGTCGACACCGGCGGTTGGGTAGTGAATTCCGACGACGTCTTCGAATCCGAAATCAACCGCCAGGTGGAGCTTGCCATCGAGCAGGCCGATGTGATATTGTTTGTGGTTGACTCCATGAACGGCACTACCGACCTCGATGACCATGTGGCCGAAATCCTCCGCAAGAGCAATAAGCCGGTGGTACTGGTGGCCAATAAGGTTGACTCCAACGATTGGCTCTACAATGTGCCGGAATTCTATGCTCTCGGACTTGGCGACCCCTTCCCTGTATCGGCCATCAACGGCTACGGCACCGGCGACCTGCTGGACCAGGTGGTGAAGGACTTCCCCGACGCAGAGCCGGAGGATGCACAGAAGCTGGCCGACATCCCCAAATTTGCCATCGTAGGCCGACCGAACGCGGGCAAATCGTCGCTGATCAACGCCTTCATCGGTGAAGACCGCCACATCGTGACGGACATCGCCGGCACGACACGTGACTCCATCTACACACGATATGATAAATTCGGCTTCGATTTCTACCTTGTGGACACAGCGGGTATCCGCAAGAAAAACAAGGTGAACGAGGATATCGAATACTATTCCGTGATACGCTCTATCCGCGCCATCGAAGCCTCTGACGTGTGCATCCTGATGATCGACGCCACCCGCGGCTTCGAGACCCAGGACGTGAATATTTTCTCGCTGATACAGCGCAACAAGAAAGGCCTTGTGGTAGTGGTCAACAAATGGGATATCGCCGAGCACAAATCGCAGGCAGCCATCAAGACGATGGAAAATGCCATACGCGACCGCCTGGCCCCCTTCACCGACTTCCCCATCATCTTCGGCTCGGCGCTGACCAAGCAGCGAATCTTCAAGGTGATCGAGACCGCCGTGGATGTATACAAAAACCGCCAGCGCACCGTGCCCACCTCTGAGCTGAACCGCGTGCTGCAGGAAGACATCGCCGCATATCCGCCGCCAGCCAACAAGGGCAAATATGTGAAAATCAAATATATCACCATGCTCAAAGGCTCGCAGGTGCCGACGTTCATCTTCTTCTGCAACCTGCCGCAGTGGGTGAAGGAGCCTTACCGCCGGTATCTTGAGAACAAGATACGTGAGCACTGGGACTTCAAAGGCACCCCGATCAACCTCTTCTTCCGCGACAAAGCATAATTCATACATACTTACTTAAATCGATACCATGAAAAAGACCATCTTGAGCGTGCTCGGAGCCGTCATGGGACTCTTCGGACACGCTCAGGCTCAACCCGAGCCTACTACCGTGCAGCATCCCGAATGGAGCCGCAACGCAGTGATTTATGAAGTGAATCTGCGCCAATTCACGCCGCAGGGCACGCTGAACGCATTTCTGCCTCACATCGACCGCCTGAAGGACCTCGGTGTGGACATCCTGTGGTTTATGCCCATACATCCGATCTCGGAAGACGGCCGCAAGGGCGGCCTGGGCAGCTACTATGCCGTGCGCGACTACAAGGGTGTGAATCCCGAATTCGGCAATATCGACGACTTCCGCCAAGTAGTGAAAGCCGCCCACGACGCCGGGATGAAAGTGATCATCGACTGGGTGCCCAACCACTCAGGCCGCGACAATGCATGGGTGAAAGACCATCCCGAATGGTATGCCCGCAATGCCGAGGGCGAGATGTACGGCCCCTACGACTGGACCGACGTGTACAAATTTGACTATTCAAATCCGGAAATGCGCGCCGCCATGACTGATGCGATGCAGTATTGGCTGCGCGAGGCTGACATCGACGGCTTCCGCTGCGATGTGGCCGGCGAGGTACCCGTGGATTTCTGGAATGAAAACCGCCCGCAGCTCGAAAGCGTGAAAAAAGACATCTTCATGCTCGCCGAGGCTCCCAATCCGGAGCTCATGGAGCATGCTTTCGACATGGACTACAACTGGCCGATGAAAGACCTTTTCAGCGCCATCTCAGCCACAGCCGGACAATACACCTTCAAGGGTGCCGACGGCACGGTGCGCAGCTTCCCCGAGACACATGCCGACGCTATCTATACCCGTCTTGAAGAAGAAGATACGAAATATCCCCTGGACTCATACCAGATGAATATGGTGACCAATCACGACCTCAATTCGTGGGAGGGAACGGAATTCGAACGTCTCGGCAATCTCGAACCTGCTTTCGCCGTGCTGATGTACACACTGCCCGGCATGCCGCTGATCTACACCGGTCAGGAAGTGGGTCTCGACCGCGCCTTTGAGTTCTTCCTCAAGGACACCCCTCCGGCATGGGACAGCAATGCCGATATCACCAACTTCTACAAGACCCTCAACGCCCTGAAACACAGCCGCCCCGAACTGGCAGCCGGCAGCCGTGGCGCAAAAGTGGAGCGCATAGCCACCGCCTCGCCTGACGTGATCGCATTCCGCCGCGGCGACGTGCTCACCATCGCCAATCTCGGCTCCAAAGAGGTGAAGGCCTTCAAGAAAGCTCCCTCGGTGAAGGGCATGACCAATGCCTTCACGGGTGAACCGGCCGCACTGCCCAAGACCCTCGCCCCGGGCCAATATTTCCTTTTTGTGAAATAATCAACCTATACCGGCCGCTCCATGAGGGGCAGCTGAGAGTGATATAGCCTCGTGCTGTGGTACATCGCCGTACCGCGGCGCGAGGCTTTTGATTTGCAAATGCAAATCGGTGAATTGGCGGCAAAATCGGTGTGTTAATAACTTTTTTCGTCCCCGGGGCAAAAATTCGCTATTCCCATTTGTAAATTGAGGCATTTTTTGGCTAATTTTGCACTTGAGTAGCCACCTACTCGAGCGAGTATATAAAAAAAGAGCCTATAAGCCGATGAATCAGGAAGTTTATCACATACCGGCGTTGCTGCCGCAGGCGCTCGAAGCGCTGGATATCAAGCCCGACGGTATCTACGTCGACGCCACGTACGGCGGCGGCGGACATTCGCGCGCGATAGTGGAGCGCCTCAGCGCGGCGGGCCATCTCTATGGCTTCGACCAGGATGAGGATGCGATAGCGGGCGCGATGGACGATGCCCGATTCACGATGGTGTATGGCAACTTCGGCTTCCTGACCAACTTCCTGCGCTATTACGGCGTGGAGAAAGTGGACGGACTGTTGGCCGACCTGGGTGTGTCGTTTCATCACTTCGATGATGCGGAGCGCGGATTCTCGTTCCGCTCCGATGCCCGTCTGGATATGCGCATGAACCGCCGCGGGCGTCTCACTGCGGTGGAGGTGCTCAATGATTATCCGGAGGAAAAGCTCGCCGAAATCTTCAAGCTCTACGGCGAAATGCCCAACGCCCGCCGCCTGGCACAGACGATAGCCAAAGCACGCGCAAAGGCACGCATCGAGACGGTGAACGGCCTGCTCGACGTGGTGAATCCGCTCACCGACCCGCGCCGTCAGAAAAAAGAGCTGGCCTGCATCTTCCAGGCCCTGCGCATCGAGGTGAATGACGAGCTGGGCGTGCTGCGGCGTCTGCTCGAGCAAAGCCTGCGTGTGCTGCGTCCCGGGGGGCGGCTGGCCATCATGACCTACCACTCGCTCGAAGACCGCCTTGTGAAAAACTTCATGCGCAGCGGCAATTTCAGCGGCCAGGTCGAAAAAGACATCTTCGGCCGCGCCGAGCTGCCGCTGAAGCTGCTCAACTCGAAACCAATCGTGGCCGATGAGGCCGAAGTGGCCGCCAACCCGCGCTCGCGAAGCGCCAAACTGCGCGTGGCCGTGCGCCTGTAACCAACATCTCTCCCTGTAATGAAAAAGCCCAATCTGAAAAGCATCCTGCCAGGCTCCATCGTAGAAGGCGTATCGAGCCGATTCTTCCTGAAGCACTTCCCCCTGGTGGTGCTCCTCGTTTTCTTTGCGATGGCCTATATCTCGGTGCGATTTGACTGCGTGACCGCCATGGAGACCGTGGCAGCCCTCAACCGCAAAATCGAGATCACGCGCACCGAGACGCAGCGCGAACGCTCGCAATACATGTCGGCTACCTGCGAATCGTCGATGCAGCAGATGGTAGATACTCTCCATCTCGGGCTGAGCATACAGGAACGTCCACCCTACAATCTCTCCTACGACAATGATATTCAGTAAATTTTTCAGCAAGAAAAAGAAAAAGGCGGCCGCCCCTCGCACCCGCCGCCGCCATATATACGGGCGCTATGTGCTCATCTCGGTAGTGATACTTTCGGTGTCATTCCTGTGTGTGCTCTTCCTGCTCAACACCACTGTGGTGCACGCCGAGGAATGGAACGAAAAAGGCGACCGCACGATGGCCGACACGATGTACATCAAGCCCCTGCGCGGCGACATCCTGGCCTCCGACGGCTCTATCCTGGCCACCAATCTGCACTACTACAATGTGCGCATCGACTTCCGCGCATCACGCATCAACGAGCTGAAGTATCTCGAGAGCATCGACTCGCTGGCCGACACGCTGGCCTACTACTACCCCCAGAAGTCGCGCCAGCAATGGTATGACCATCTCTATGCGCCGATGAAGAAAAAGAAGGCCGACCGCTCGCGATTCTATCTGCTGCTGAAGCATATCCCCTTCAACGAAGTGGAACGAGTGAAGAAATTCCCCTACTTCAAGCGCTCAAGCAACCCCAACCGCACGGGCTTCACTACCGAGCGCGTGCTGCTGCGCCGCTATCCCTACGGCGATATGGCGCGCCTGAGCATCGGCCGGGTGGGACAGACGGAGAGCGACCCGCAGATACACGGCATCTCGGGCCTCGAGCAGGCGCTCGACTCGATGCTCTTCGGCGAACCGGGCATCGCCAAGAAGGTGCTCTTCACGCGCGGCACGGCATTCTGGACCACAAAACCGCCCGTGAACGGCACTACGCTCACCACTACCATCGATGTGACCATGCAGGACATACTGGAGCATGAGCTCGGCCAGATGCTGGTGGAATGCAAGGGCGAGTGGGGCAGCGCCATGCTCATGGAGGTGGCGACGGGCGATATCAAGGCCATATCCAATCTCGACCGTGACAGCACGGGCGGCTATATCGAGTCGATGAATCATATCGTGCAGGCCTACGAGCCCGGCTCGGTAATCAAAATCGTATCGATGCTCACGGCGCTCGAAGACGGCTACGTGAATCTCAACCAGGTATTCCCCATCGGAGGCGCCTATGCCTATGCGGGCGGGCGTCCCATACGCGACAGCCACTCGCCGGCGTATCTGCCCGTGAGCCGCTTCATCGAATACTCGTCGAATATCGGCATGACCAAGCTGATCGCCCCTCATTACAGCGACAACCTCAACGGATTCCGCGAGCGCCTGCGCCAGATAGGCTTCTTTGACCGCTTCAACACGGGTATGGCCCGGGAGCGTCCGCCGTACTTCCCTACGCTGGACCCGAAAGCGGGTGGCCATGTGTCGCTCTCACGCATGATTTTCGGCTATGCCACGCAAGTGCCGCCGCTCTATACCTGCGCCATCTACAATGCGATAGCCAACGACGGCAAATTCGTGCGTCCGCGTCTGGTGAAAGCCGTGCGTACACCCGACGGCCGCGACTCCACCATCGATGTGAGCTACGTGCGCGACCGCATCTGCTCGCCCGAGAACGCCCGCATCCTGCGCCAGATGATGCACGAAGTGGTGTGGGGCGAAGGCGGCACGGCCAAGGGCCTGCGCAATCCGATAGTGGAAATCGCCGGCAAGACCGGCACGGCGGGTATCGCGCTCGAACGCCCCCGCGACAAGGACGGCAAGCTGATACTTACGTCGATACCCTTCAAGGGCGGCTACCGCGAGGGCAAGCACAACCGTGTGGCTTTCTGCGGCTTCTTCCCGTATGAAAATCCGCAATACACCTGCATCGTGGTGATAAGCGACCCGCAAGGCCCCTATGGACCGGGCGCGACGAGCGGCACGGTGCTGCGCAATCTGGCGCTGAAAATGTTCTCACGTGGCTATCTCGGAGGCAGCCCCGACTACCGCGAGAACCCCGTGACGGCCACTCACCCTACCCTATACGGCACCACCAAGCCGGCCCGCACGAGCATACTCCACCAGGATCTGCACCTCACCCGCGCCGGCATCCTGCAGACGGCCCTGCCCTCGAAGAACAAGCCGTCGGAAGTGCCCGATGTGACCGGCTTAGGGATACGCGAGGCTCTGGTATGCCTCGAGGCGGCGGGATTGCGTGTCAATTTCACCGGCACAGGCTATGTGACCTCAATGGAACCGGCCGGCGGCACAAAAGTAGCGCCGGGCACACGTGTCAACGTAACATTAAGTCAAAACTAACGTAAAACGATGAAATATACAGTCAAAGAAATATCAGCCGCCGCGCAGGCGCTCAGTTGTACCGGGGCCTGCGACGGATCGGTGACCGACATCACGGCCGACTCACGGCGCGTGTCGCCCGGAGCGCTTTTCGTTGCCGTGCGCGGCGTGCACGTGGACGGGCACGACTATATCGCCGCGGCAGTGGCAGCCGGAGCGCGCGCTGTCGTATGCGAGGAGGTGCCCGCCGAAGCCTCGCCCGAAGTGGCTTGGATACGCGTGGCCGATGCAGCCGTGGCGCTGGGGCTGCTCGCAGCATACTGGCACGGCAATCCCTCGCGCAAGCTCACATTGGTGGGCGTGACCGGCACCAACGGAAAGACAACCATAGCAACGCTGCTCTACGAAATGGCCCGGCTGATGGGACATTCCGCCGGACTGCTCTCGACGGTAGTCAATAAAATCGACGACCGCGAGATACCCTCGACCCACACCACGCCCGACCCGCTGGAGCTCAATGCCCTGCTGGCGCAGATGGTGGAGGCAGGCTGCGAGTTTGTGGCCATGGAGGTGAGCAGCCACGCGGCAGCCCAGCACCGCATCGCCGGTCTGGAGTTTGACGGTGGCGTCTTCACCAACCTCACCCGCGACCACCTCGACTATCACAAGACCTTCGCCGCATATCTGGCGGCGAAACAGAGTTTCTTCGATATGTTGCCTGAGCGCGCCTTCGCCCTGACGAACATCGACGACCGCAACGGCGAGATACTGATACAGAATACCCGCGCCCGGCGATACACATACTCGGTGCGCGGCGCTGCGGATTTCCGCGGGCGCGTGGTGGAAGACCGTCTGGACGGGATGCTCATGTCGCTCAACGGAGCCGAAGTGGAGACTCTCTTCGCCGGACGGTTCAACGCCTCGAATCTCACCGCCGTCTTCGGAGCCTCGCTGCTGCTGGGCTGGGAGAAGGAAGATGTATTGCCCGCGATGAGCAGATTGCGCCCGGTGTGCGGCCGCTTCGAGCCGGTGCGTTCGACTGACGGCGTGACGGCCATCATCGACTACGCCCATACGCCTGAC
>CANSGE010000100.1 GCA_947646295.1 uncultured Bacteroidales bacterium | reverse complement strand
TCTTCCCCTCGCTGCTCAAGGAAATGCCCCGCTCGGGCTCATGGCTCAATACCGTGAAAGTCGTGCTTGGCTTCATCGAGCTTATCCTGTCGCTCAAATTCCTTTCGGTGGCCGATCTCGCCTATGGATGGCGCATACTCGACCGCGAGGTTTTCGTGGCCATCTGGATTGTGCTCTTCATCCTGCTCGGCGTGTACCTGCTCGGCAAGATCCGTTTCAGCCATGACAGCCCGCAGGAACATACTTCCGTCACCCGATTCTTCCTTGCTTTGATTTCATTCTCATTCGCCGTATACCTCCTCCCCGGTATGTGGGGCGCACCGCTCAAAGCCATCAGTGCTTTCGCACCGCCGCTCACAACCCAGGATTTCAATCTGTACGGCGGCACATTCAAGGAATTTGACGATTACGACGAAGGCATGGAATACGCCCGCGCCAACAATCTGCCGGTGCTCATGGATTTCTCGGGATATGCGTGCGTCAACTGCCGAAAGATGGAAGGCGCCGTATTCGATACCCCCGAGGTACGCAGCATCGTCGAACGCGTCTTTGTGCTCATCAAGCTCATGGTCGATGATAAGGAGAAGCTCAACGAACCCATCACCGTCGAAGAGTATGGTGGCACTACCGAGCTTGAAACCGTGGGCGACCGCTGGAGCTACCTGCAGCGGCATAAATTCGGCATCAACTCACAGCCATACTATGTGATGCTCGACAACGACGGAAATCCGCTCGCTCCGGCACGTGTCTATGATGAAAATCTCAATGCTTTCATCGACTGGCTCAACTCCGGCATCGAATCTTACAAAAAGTAAATCATTCTGTTCATATTCCCGGTAGGTTGCGGAAATCCGCGACCTACCGTTTTAACTGAAAAAATCAATCATAAATATATGTCACATACACGAGAAGAAAAACTCGCAGCCGTAGGCCGCGTGATGGACACTCTCGACATCCTCCGCGTAAAATGCCCCTGGGATGCCGTCCAGACCAAAGAAAGCCTGCGCCCTAATACAATCGAAGAAGTATACGAGCTCTGCCAGGCTCTGCTTGACGACAACTCGACAGAAATCCGCAAGGAGCTGGGCGATGTGCTGCTGCATATCCTGTTCTATGCCAAAATAGGCGATGAAAAGGGTCAATTCGATATCGCAGATGTATGTGACGCGCTCAACAACAAACTCATCTTCCGTCATCCCCACGTATTCGGAGAGGTAAAAGCAGACGATGCGCATCAGGTGGAACAAAACTGGGAAGACATCAAATTGCGCGAACGCGGCGGCAACCGCACCGTGCTCGCCGGAGTCCCCGCCGCACTCCCCGCGCTCGTCAAGGCTTTCCGTGTGCAGGAAAAAGCCGCCAACGTAGGATTCGACTGGGAGACACCGGAGCAAGTATGGGACAAGGTGAAAGAGGAAATCGCTGAAGTCAGCGAAGCCATCGCCGCAAAGGACGCCGCTCACATCGAGGAAGAATTCGGAGATCTGCTTTTCAGCGTAATCAACGCCGCCCGACTTTACAAAGTGAACCCCGAGAATGCACTTGAGCGCACCAACCGAAAATTCATCAGCCGCTTTGAGTATATCGAGGAGCAGGCCAAGCAACAGGGCAAATCCATACGCCAGCTCACCCTCGACGAGATGGAAACACTCTGGCAGGAAGCCAAAACCAAAACACGTAAAGCCGAGTGATTGTCTGTATTACCGAGAAACCGAGTGTAGCCGCCGACATTGCTAAAATCCTTGGCGCGCCAAATCGTCGCGACGGCTTCTATGAAGGCCCTCACTACCGCGTGACGTGGACGTACGGGCATCTTTGCTGCCTCAAGGAACCGGCCGACTATACCGAACGCTGGAAGCGTTGGGCCCTGTCGGTATTGCCCATGATTCCTCCGAAATTCGGCATAAAGGTAATCAATGAGGAGAGAATCAAGCGTCAGTTTGACGTCATAGAAAAGCTTATTGCCGATGCCGACGAGGTGATCAACTGCGGTGATGCCGGACAAGAGGGCGAACTCATACAGCGGTGGGTGATGCAAAAAGCCGGCATAAAATGCCCCGTAAAACGTCTGTGGATCTCATCTCTTACAGATGCCTCGATACGCGAGGGTTTCCAAAATCTTCAGCCTTCGTCGAAATACGACAATCTCTATTATGCCGGTCTCTCCCGTGCTATCGGCGACTGGATCCTGGGCATGAATGCCACGCGGCTCTACTCCCTCAAATACTCCCAGCCGGGCAGCCCTCTCTCCATCGGCCGTGTACAGACTCCTACCCTGGCCATGATCGTGCGCCGTCAGGAGGAAATTGATAATTTCGTCCCACGCGATTACTGGGAACTGCATACCACATATCGTGACACCGATTTCTACTCCTCCGGAAAGTATGACCAAGAACAAGCTGCCCAGGAAATCATCGACCGCATATCGGCGCAGCCCTTCACAGTCACAAACGTCACCAAAAAGCAAGGACGCGAGGCGCCCCCCAAGCTATTTGACCTTACGTCACTGCAGGTCGAATGCAACAAGCGCTGGGGATGGAGCGCCGATGAGTCATTGCGCCTCATACAAGCACTGTACGAAAAGAAGGTCACCACGTATCCCCGCGTCGACACCACCTACCTCACTGACGATATCTACCCGCAGGTGCCCGATATCCTACGGCGCATGACACCTTACGCCGACAAGACTGAAAGCATACTGAAAGGCAAACTCATCAAGAGTAAAAAAGTGTTTGACAACTCAAAGGTGACCGACCACCATGCCATCATCCCCACCGGTGAATCACCTGAGCGCCTCATGGGCGACGAACGCAAGCTCTATCACCTGATCGCTCTACGGTTTATAGCAGTATTTTACCCCGACTGTCGTTTCAATCAGACGACCGTCGAAGGCAAAGCCGATGATATCCCCTTCAAGACCATCGGCAAGGTGATCACTGATGCAGGGTGGCGCGTACTCTTCAAAAACGACTCCAGCGAGCCGACAGACGAGGCCGATAATATCCTGCCGGATTTTACCGTAGGTGAAAGCGGCCCCCACGAGCCTAAAGCTGAAAAAAAGACTACACAGCCGCCAATGTTTTACACCGAGGGCACGCTGCTGCGGGATATGGAAACGGCCGGGAAGACCGTCGACGACGACGAATTGCGAGAAGCGCTGAAAGAAAACGGCATCGGTCGCCCGTCTACCCGAGCTGCCATCATCGAGACACTCTTCCGCCGCGGATACATCACACGCAAACGCAAAAACATTGCCGCCACCGAGGCCGGCATCACGCTGATTCATACAATACAGAACGAGCTGCTCAAAAGTGCCGGGCTCACCGGTATCTGGGAAAACAAACTCCGGCGTATCGAACGCGGCGAATACAAAGCCGCTGAGTTTATCGGCGAACTCAAAACGATGATCAGCGAGATAGTGACCGATGTGATGACCACCAACTCCAACATCCGCATCGTAGCACAGCCTGCCAACGTCGCGCCCGAAGGTGACGATAAAGAGGAAAAGAAAAAGACAAAAGCCAAAGCCGCCAAGCCCCGCGCTCCACGCAAGAAAAAGGCCGACACCGAAAAAATCTCATCTTACGAGCAGATTAAATGTCCGGGCTGCGGCAAAGGCCATATCATCAAAGGCCGCACGGCTTTCGGCTGCTCTGAGTACGCCGCCGGATGCACTGTGCGCCTGCCTTTCGACCAATATCCTGCCGATATCGCTCCAGCCGATCTTGCAGCAAAAATCGCTGCAAAATGACAGGGCTGCTTGATATAATAGCCCTGCTGCTGGTAGCAGCGGCGGCTGTGATGCTCTTCCGCTCGCTCCGAAAACGCAATAAAGGCAATTGTGATGATTGCCACGACTGTCCGCTGAAGGACGACTGCACAAATAACAGAAAAAAATGAATCAATTATGAGTAAAAAAATCCTTTTATTTACCCTGATCCTATTTTTTAACCTCTGCTCTCTGCACGCCCTCGAAATCTCCGGCAAAGTCATCGAAGCCGATACCGGCGAGACCATTCCCGGCTGTATCATCACAATTTCGGAGACCGGCACATCCTGCGTGACAGATCACGAGGGCAACTTCTTGATCAAAGTACCACAGAACGGCAAATATACACTCACGGCGGAAATGATGAGTTTCCGTCCTCAATCCATCGAGGTCGATGTACTCAACAGTGTCAGCCCCTCTGTCACCTTTACACTTTACAACAATCGTGAGGATCTGGATGAAATAGTGGTGTCGGCAAGCCGCAACGCCGTGCGTCGCCGCGATGCACCGGTAGTTGTCAATGTGATGAGCCCCAAGCTCTTCGAAAAGGTCAACGCCACTGACCTCGCGCAGACACTCAATTACCAGTCGGGATTGCGTGTCGAGAATAATTGTCAGAATTGCGGCTTCCCGCAGGTACGCATCAACGGCCTCGAAGGCCCCTACTCCCAGATTCTTGTCAACAGCCGCCCCGTGGTCAGCTCCCTTTCGGGAGTGTACGCTCTGGAGCAGATACCCGTCAATATGATCGAGCGCATCGAGGTGGTGCGGGGTGGCGGCTCGGCCCTTTTCGGCGCCAATGCCGTCGGGGGCACCATCAATATCATCACCAAAGACCCGGTGACAAATCATTTCGAAGGTGGCACATCTGTGTCATGCATCGGAGGTTCGGCCTGGGAGGAAGTATTCACAGCCAATGCCAATTTCACCGGCTCCGACGGCAAATACGGTATCGCACTCTACGAAACGTACCGGCACCGTTCGCCCTACGACCGCGATGGAGATGATTTTTCCGAAGTGGGCAAGCTGCGCATGAACACCCTCGGGCTCAACTCTTTCTTCCGCCTCTCACCCACCGCACGTCTCGGCATAGAATACCACAACACAAATGAATTCCGCCGCGGCGGCAATAAGTTTGACCTGGAGCCATTCCAGACCGATATCACCGAACAGACACAGCACGACATCAATTCCGGCGGTATCACTTACACTCAGGGCTGGCGTGAGTACACACGCCGCTTGAGCGCTTACAGCTCAGTGCAGTATATCGACCGCTCAAGCTATTACGGAGCTCAGCAGAATCCTGATGCCTACGGAAAGACCTCGGATCTCACATGGGTCACCGGAGCCACTTTCGCCGCCGATTTCAATAAGGTCGTAGTCTCGCCGGCCACATTCACCTCCGGCGTCGAATACCAGACCAACCGCCTGCACGATGTCATGACCGGATACGGCCGAGACATGAAGCAGGATGTCAACATTTTCGGTGCCTTTGTGCAAAATGAATGGCGCGGCAGATATTTCAGTCTGCTCGCCGGCGCACGCCTCGACTTCCACAACCTCATCGACAACCCCATTTTCAGTCCGCGCGTGAATCTGCTCTACAAACCCAACAACGACCTGCAGGCACGACTCACCTGGAGCACAGGCTTCCGCGCTCCGCAGGCCTACGACGAAGACCTCCACGTGACGGCCGTCGGTGGCGAAGGCGTAATCATACGTCTTGCCGATGGCCTCAAACCCGAACGCTCCAACAGCCTGAGCGCATCCATCGACAAGTGCATCGACCTGGGCGACTGGGATCTCGATATCCTCGCCGACGTCTTCTACACCGAGCTGCGCCACGTATTTGTGCTCCAGTCACTTGGATTTGATCCGGAGAGCGATTCATCCATCAAGGAACGCCGCAACGGCAACGGTGCGAAAGTGTACGGCATCGACTTCGACATCTCTGCATCGCTGCGTCAGATATTCAATGCCCGCATAGGCTTCACAGTGCAGAAAAGCCGCTACAATTCGCCGGAAGCATGGAGCGAAGACCCCGAGATACCCACTACCCGTGATATGCCACGTTCGCCGGACACTTACGGCTATGTCACTATCGGCGGTAAGCTCTTCCGCAATCTTACATGGGACATTTCGGGAATTTATACGGGCCGCATGTACGTGCCGCATTTCGCCCCCGATATGGAGGAGATACCTGACGGCTATCCATACACCTACCTCCCCTGCGACGAGCTGAAACACACCCGCGCGTTCTTCGAGCTGGGCGTAAAGCTGGCCTACGACTTCCATATCAGTCCGAAACTCAATCTGCAGGTCAATGCCGGCGTACGCAATATCACCGATACTTTCCAGCCCGATCTTGACCGCGGCGGCTTCCGCGATTCGGGATATTTTTACGGGCCGGCCATGCCGCGCACCGTCTATGTAGGTATAAAATTATCATCGCTCTGAGGTGTCGCGCGGGGCGCGACACACCGCCCGCGACCATTCTTTTTATATATTTTATGTCAAAATATCCGATTAGTGCGTTAAAAACCTATAAAAATAAGGTCGGATACGACAAATCTAAGGCATTTTACGCCGTTGTTTTCGGTTGAAATTATAACTTTGCAGACTGAAATACTATAATCTTATGACAAGAAAGCTCGCAATACCCTTTGCTGCTGTTATCACTGCTGTTAGTTTTGTAGGTTGCAACTCCACTTACGAGACTGTTGAAGAGACCGCCTCATCGGCTGCCGTGCGTTCGTTCAGTTTCCTGAAAGACGACAGCGTGATGGTAGGTCTCGACTCTGTATTTTTCTCCATCGACCTTGTGAAGGGACAAATCTTCAATGCCGACTCCCTCCCCAAAGGCACCAAGGTCGACAAGCTCATCCCTGTGGTAGCAACCATCGAGGGCGCGAGCGCCATACAGTTCACGGTGACACGCCCGGGCAAAGCCGACACGACATACAATTACCTGACCAACTCCACCGACAGCATCGACTTCACAAATCCGGTGACACTCCGCATCGTATCGCCCGACGGACTCACCGACCGCCGTTATACGGTGACTGTCAATGTGCATAAGCTTGAGCCCGACTCGCTCACCTGGTCAAGTGTGGAGACCAACCGTCTCAACACGGCATTCACTACCATCAAAGCCCAGAAGACCACATCCGGCAGCAAATACGCCTACACGCTCACATCCGACGGCAGCCGCTACTATCTCGGCTACACGGAGACGACGGCCATGGGCAGCAATAAGTTCACTGACCTGCCACGCAGCGGTAAATTCATATCATTCAGCTTCGCACCGCGTGTCGAGACTCTCACAGCCCTCGGCGAAAAGCTCTATATCCTCGCCACAGGAGGCTCGCTCTACCGCTCTGACGACATGGGTGACACATGGACCGCCTGCGGCCTGACATGGAACGAAATCATCGGAGCATACGACGGCACACGTCTTCTCGGCATCACGGCCGACCTCAATCACATCCAGGACGCCGTATCGCTCACCAAGATGCAACGTCCCGCAACAATGCCCGTCGCGGGCTTCTCACAGCCGGTGGTGTACAAATTCCCGATGAGTACCTACCCGCAGCTGCTCCTCATTGGCGGCGTGATGACCGACGGTAAATACTCTGCCGATACATGGGGATTCGACGGCAACTCGTGGGCTAAGATTTCAAAGACAGCGCTCCCCGAGGGCATGCGCGACATGACAGCCTTCGCCTACACCACATTCACGACTCCATCAAGCCAATCGGCCATAGCCCACAATGCAATCATAGCGTTCGGGGGCCGCAATGCCGAGGGTGATGTATGCAAGACTGTGTATATCTCCACCGACTACGGTTTCAACTGGCGCACTGCCGACAGCGAATTGCAACTTCCCGACGATTTCCCGGCTCTGTATAGCGCGCAGTCATTGATTTTCGATACAAAGCTGACTTCTACAGTCATTGTACCCAAAATCATCAAGCCCACCGAATCCTGGGAATGCCCGTACATATATATATTCGGCGGCATTGACGACCAAGGCGCGACATCCGATCAAATCCGCACAGGCGTGATCAATCGTCTGAGCTTCAAACCTATTGAATAAGCTGATGCGGCTGCGTCTTCTCATAATCAATCTGCTGCTGACACTGAGCGCGATGATCGCATCGGCCCAGACACCCGTCGCACCCTACAAATTTGATTTCGGAGGGTCTTTGGGCATGAGCGGTTATATTGGAGAAGCCAACTCAGGTTTCCCGTTCCGACATCCTGGGTTCACTGCGGATCTCGGCATGCGTTATATACTGGATGCACGCTGGGCATTCCGCGCATCGCTCGCCACACTCGGCTTGAGCGGAAGCACCGCGGATATGAACAATGTGTTGCCTGACAACGCGCAGTTTGATTTCACATCTCAGGTATGGGATCTGAACGTACGCTGCGAATTCAACTTCTTCAACTACGGCATCGGCGAGACTTACAAGCGCCTGCGCCGTTGGACTCCCTATCTGGCACTCGGCCTGGGTGTGAGCATGGCATCGTCGGATGGCAATACAGCTGTAGCGCCATCTATTCCGATGGCATTCGGAGTGAAGTTCAAACTCAAGCCCCGCATCAACCTCCATGCCGAATTCAGCATGACTAAAGTTTTCTCCGACAAAGTAGACGGAAAACTTTACGAATTAAACACGATAAAAACAGATTTTTACAAAAACACCGACTGGTTTTCACGCTTTACCATTGGCATAGCCTACGAATTTGGCAAACGCTGCGAGACCTGTCATTATGTTGACTGAAAAAATGGCTCAAATACAAGATATCGATAAATCCCGCCTGCCGGCACATGTAGCTGTAATAATGGACGGCAACGGCCGTTGGGCCACCGCCCGCGGGCTGGAGCGCTCGGCAGGTCACGTCGAAGGTGTGAATACGGTGCGCCGTATCACTGAAATCGCTTCCGAAGCCGGTATCAAATATTTGACT
>CANSGE010000099.1 GCA_947646295.1 uncultured Bacteroidales bacterium | reverse complement strand
CAATATCGGCGATACCACCACAGGCGGAATCACTCTCGTAGGACGTCTGCACCCCGAACTCGACACTAACGCACAATCCGCAAAATGATCAGGAAATTCATCGATTTCGTCCCCAATATTCTCACACTCTGCAACCTCCTCTCAGGCTGTGTGGCCATATACATGACATTTCACCTCGACGCTCAGCTCGGCCTCCTGACCGGCAAAGAGTGGTCGTGGATTTTCATAGCGCTCGCCGCGATGTTCGACTTCAGCGACGGCGCATCGGCACGCGTGCTCCACGCATATTCGGGCATCGGCAAGGAGCTTGACTCCCTTTCCGATCTCGTAAGCTTCGGCGTGGCTCCCGGCATGCTCATGCTCAACGTGATGCTCGCTTCCGGCTCTGTGCCCGCTCTTGCATTCTCAGCCCTGCTCATCCCGGCTTTCGGAGCTTACCGGCTCGCAAAGTTCAATCTCGATGACCGTCAGACGACCTCGTTCATCGGACTTCCCATCCCCGCCAACGCAATATTCTGGATAGGCATGTGCGGATGGATCGACCGCTACACTTACCCCACCACCCCCGTGCTCGCACTGATAATACTCGCTTTCTCATACCTGATGGTGAGCGAGATGCCTATGTTTTCGCTGAAATTCAAAAACTTCGACTGGCATGAGAATTTCCGCCGCTACGTGCTGCTGATGGCTGCTGTGGCTTTCATCATCGTATGGGGTGTATCGGGATTGCTCTGGACCATCGTACTCTACATTCTTATCTCGGCTCTCGGCAAGAAAAATGTCGCCTGACAACTTTCCGGCCGCCTCCGACGTTGATATTTTCTCCTTTAACACTCTCTTGACATTATGGGAACATTTCTCCTGCTCCTTTTCATATTTTTCATCGTAATTCCACTCGCAAAGCTCAGCTGGCGCGTCTTCAAGATGCAACGCCAGTGGCAGAAAGCCCAGCAGCAGATGCGCGATGCCTTCCGCAACGCCGCCGACGGCACCGACCGTGACACCGCCCACCGTCAGTCAGCTCAAAAACGACGCCCGAAAAAGAAAATCGACCCCAACGTGGGCGAATACGTAGCTTTCGAGGAAATAAGGGTGACCTCATCATCCTCGGAAACAACTTCGGCCGACGGCACACGCACTTTTAAATCAGAATCTCAAGTGGAAGATGCAGTATGGGAGGAAATAAAATGATGACCCTGCCCGAATTTCTCCGCGAGCTGGCCGCCAATAACGACCGCACGTGGTTTGCCGCGCACCGTGATATATACGACGGCCTGCGCCAGCAATGGCTCGACGATCTCGGGCGGCTCTTCAATGCAATGTCGGCTTACGAGCCGGCTGCCCGATATGCCGACCCCAAGCGTTGCTGCTACCGCATATACCGCGACACACGCTTTTCGCCCGACAAAACTCCATTCAAGACCTTTTTCTCGGCCGAGCTTACTCCGCACGGACGCAAATCGGGACTTGCAGGATGGTACATACAGGCCGGTTACGAAAAAAGCTATAGCGGACTCTTCGGCGGATTATGGTCGCCCGATGCCGCACAGTTGCGCAAATTGCGACATGCCATAGTCGATAATATAGAGGAATTTGAGGAAATTATCAACTCACCGGCACTCACTGCCCTCTATCCCGGATGGTGGGGCCCCACGCTGAAAACCATCCCCAAGGGCTGGCCAAAAGACCACCCGCAGGCTCCGCTGCTGCGCCTGCTGCACTATGGACGCGAATGTGAGGTCACGCCTGACTTTTTCACCGATACGCAGTGGCCGGAGCGCGCTGCTGAAATGATGCAGCCGCTCAAACCCCTCATAGATTTTCTCAACTATTCTCTCACTGAGGAATAGCATCACCCGCGCAGAAGCGGAAGTGGATGTGGCGGAGATATGTTTCGCCCGGATTGAGACGTGCCGAGGGAAATTCCGGACGATTCGGCGCATCCGGGAAGTCCTGACATTCGATTGCCACCCCCGAATAATCATCGTAGCGTCCTCCGCTCTTATTGACCGGAGTATCTGACAGCCAGTTGCCTGTGTATACCTGTACGCCGGGCTGATCGGTCTCCACAATGAGCGTGCGGCCCGAACGCGGCTCGCTCAATACGGCAGCCAAGCGCAATGCACCGTGCTCTCCGTCGATCACCCAACAGTTATCATAGCCTTTGCCATAGACA
Organism: uncultured Bacteroidales bacterium; assembly: GCA_947646295.1. Lineage (GTDB taxonomy): Bacteria > Bacteroidota > Bacteroidia > Bacteroidales > Muribaculaceae > CAG-873. Next base: position 6,588 of record CANSGE010000099.1, on the reverse strand, counting down.
AGCGCCGGGAAATCGGCATGCAGGTCACAGCCGAGCGCCTTGGGCTCGGTGAAATCCATCGGTGTCCCTGCCACAGCAGCAAAGTCGCCTGTAGGGATAAGAGTGTCGTCGGTAGGCAGGTATCGCGACGCATTGAGGCGAAGGATGTGATCCAGCACTGTGCCACAGTCGTGGCCGCCAAGGTTGAGATATACATGATTGGTGAGATTGAGCACCGTCGGCGCATCAGTCTCAGCGCGGAGCTCAAGACACAGTGCCGAGTCATCTGTCCAGCGGTAAGTGGCTCTCACTGTGAGATTTCCCGGATACCCCTCCTCGCCATCGGCCGAATGATAGACAAACACTACGGTATCACCTTCGGCGCTTTCGATGTCCCATAGCCGATTCTGAAAGCCCGTCGGGCCGCCATGGAGAGCGTTCGGACCATTGTTTATCGCAAGCGTATATTCCTTGCCATCGATTTCGAAACGTCCGCGGGCGATGCGATTGGCGTATCGTCCCGGTACTTTGCCGGCACAGTGGCCGTCGTCAACATAATCATTCGCATCGGCATAGCCGAGCACCACATCGGCGAGGCAACCCTCGCGGTCGGGTACATTGATTGCGACGATGCCCGCGCCTAACGACGAAAGCACAGCGGAAGCGCCTGAGCGATTGGAGATCGTCACCAGGCTCACCTGGCCGCCTTTTGTAGTGATTTTTTTGATTTCTAACATTGCGTGTTTACTAAATCAGAAGGGATAGCCGACGGAGAAGTGGAAATTGGTATCGCGGCCCCATCGGGGATGGATTATGGGCCAAGGCTCCTGGTTCATGGCCGGATTGTGGGCTTTGAAGCCGAGATCGAAGCGCAGGAGGAAGTAGGTGAAATCCATGCGTAGACCCAGGCCATAGGCTGCGGCTATCTGTTTGTAAAATTGATTGAATTTGAACATACCGCCGGGCTGGTTGGGATAGGAATGTATCGTCCAGATGTTGCCGGCGTCGATGAAGAGCGCCCCCTCGAATACCCAGAATAGCTTGGCACGGTATTCGATGCTGAGATCGAGGCGGATATCACCGCATTGATTTATGAAGTCGGTGACTGAATTTTGTGCATCATAGCAGCCCGGACCAAGGGTGCGCACTCCCCAGCCACGCACGCCATTGGCGCCCCCGGCATAGAATCGCTTTTCGAACGGCACCATCGATGAATTGCCATAGGGCACCGCGACACCTGCACCGACGTGGAAAGCCAGCGCGTTGCGGGAGTTGAAGTTGCGCGTATATGTATAATCGGCATCCACCTTGGCGTATTGGGCATATTGGATGCCGAGCACCTTGTAGGCTCCCTCCGAGCGGTGCGCGCCGAAGAGTGATGAGAGTCCGTACAGGAGGTTGCCGGCGGTCTCGGCCGAGGCGCGCAGCGTGGTGATGGAAGGCTGCATGGCAAAAGCATTGACTTCCATTGTGGGAATACGCCGGTTGGTACGGTAATAAGTATATCCCAGGCGCATTATGAGGTGATCCTCGTAGGAATAGCGCAGCAGGGGGTTGGATGGTGCGATCTCGTCGATGAAGTTGATAGTGGAGCGCGGCAGCTTGACATAGTTGATGTCGAGCAGGTCGAATACGTGCCGTGTGTTGACACCGAAGCGTCGGGCATCCCATTTCCATCGCCATCCGATACCTGCGATGATGCGGGTGTATTCGGGGCGTTCCTGATAGTTGAACGATGTGGTGAATTCCGTAGTGGCCTGCATCCGTTTCTTAAAAGCGCGTGTGGCTCCCGGAAGGATGAATTTAGGGAAAGTGAGACCGATCTCACCGGCATATTCCGTGAAGCGCTTGTTGATGAAGCCGTCAAGATTTCCGGAGAGACTCTCGTAAGCGGTGCGGAATTTCACAGTAAGAAGCTCGGAACGATGCGTCAGGTCGCGATGCTGATATGTAGCTCCGATGCCGAAGCCAAGGTCGCCCTCGGAGTTTGTACCTTCAAGCTCAAGTGATACGCTTTGTTTTTTATTACGGGATATGATGATGACGGCGTCGAGCAGACCGAGGTCGCCGATCTGACCGGCAGGCACAAATTCAATATTGATGAAACGCAGGATACTCAGTCGCGACAAAGCCGCATATGTGCGGTCAACGAGGCGGGTATCGTAAGGTTTGCCCGGCTCGAGGAAGCACATATCGTACAGCATCGAGGGACGTATATAATGGTCGGGACCATAAACGACATCAATATTTCTGTACCGGACGGTATCGAGCTGGGCCGAGCTTGACTGGTCAGTGACAAAAGTGACGTTTCGGATCAGATATGAGAGATGGCGGAGCGGCGCGGGCGAGAGTGAGTCGCGGCGCACAGGCTCCGTAAGATTCAGTGTGAGGTCGATTTCCTTGCTGCCGGCCACGGTGTCGGCTGTAAATGAGATGTATTCGCGGCTGAATGTGTAATAACCGTGATTGCGGAGGCGCTCAGTGACTGATGCGCGGAGCTGATCGAGGCGGTTGCGGTCGAAGAGGCTGTCGGCCGGTATGGCGAAGAGCGCCGAGTCGCGGCGGAGAATCTCGTTGATAGCCGAATCGGGGATGTTGAGAGAGAGTGATTTGATGGTGTGAGGCGCCCCGGTGTGTATATTGTAATTGACGATGGCGCGCTTTCGGTCAGGGCGGAGTATGGTATCGACGGTTACTTCGGCATCCATATATCCGCGGTTGATGAGAGCCTGGCGCAACTGGCGGCGGGAAGCGTCGGTAAGCTCGGGGTCATAGATCACGGGAGGCTGGCCGAGATTCCTGAGCCAGCGGTTGTACCACTTTGACGAATCGCGCCCCGAGAGTGAATAGGTGGCGAGCTGCAACTTGGCGAATCCGAGCACCTTATGGTTGGGCGTCTGCCGCAGGAAATTGACCAGCTCCTCGGATGTCCCGGCACGTGAATCGCCATCGATATGTATGCTCACCTTGTCGAGCAACATCTGGCCATCGGGTACGTGCTTTGTAGAGCTGCAGGCCCATAGGCACACAGCAAGCAAGAGGCACAAGGTGCCCCGCCGGATCAGGGTGAGCTTTTTCACGCGGCAAAGGTAGTCAAAAAGCGCCTAATCTGCAAGCTCCTCATCACTCGGGAGTGAATACAAAGAAACCTATTTTCTTGCGTTTGTGATGCGCTTCGCCTTTCCAGGTGCCGTTGTCGACAGAACCGGAGTATTCGACATTGTTGTTCACGGCATCCAGAAGATCGAAACGGAACGAATCGTCGCTGCGGTCATATGTGCCGTAAATGAGGAAATAAGCATAATGTTTGCTGCGTGCGGGGGCATTGTTGTATGAACGGTCGTAGTACATATATCCGAATACGGAGTCGCCGTCGACAGTGATTTTCATGTGAGAGTCGCCTTTGAGAATCTCGCCCTGATTGATGGCATAATTGACGCCGGGCATTGTGATGACCGACTGCGCCGAGTCAAGCCGGGCCTCCATATCTGCGGCGAGACGGTCGAAATCGAAATCTCCGTTGGAACGCATGCGGTATATTCCTCGAGCGTTGAGGCGTCCTACGTAAGGCTGATATCCGTTTTTGACGATATAGATGGAGCTGTCGGAGAGATTGTTGCTCACGTAAAGGGAAAATTCGCCCTTGTAGTTGGTTATGGCCAGCTGTTCGTCGACGATGACCATGGCTTTGTAGAGGGGGGCCCGCGATCCGGATGTCGAGCACACGATACCGCTGAGCTTATGCCGGTCGCTGTTGTGACTCAGAGGGATGGTGAGACTCCCTTCGTCGTTGAATCTGAGCGAATCGGGGTCGACTGTGAAATTACCGGTAATAAATTTCACCTCGAGCCGCGCGCGGTCGCGTAACCCGGGCGAGTCCTCAAACATAAATATAGGGTCGACCTTGGTGACGGAATCCACATAGAGTATACTGTCGCCATCGAGCACGGCTACCTGAGCCTCCCAGTATTCCGAGAGGTTGACCGACTCGTCTTCCTTGAAAGCCACGGTGTAGCGCTGTATGATTTCCGGGCCCGGGGCGAAGCTCACATATAGCCATAGCCCTGCGGCGATGAGCGCCAAGAGAATAAGCCCGATACGCATAATACGGTTGCGGCGGCGGAGTTTTTCGGTACGGCGGCGCTCGGCCTCCAGTGTGGTTCGGGTTTCCTCGCGGAGCTTTTTCTGCAGAGCCACCTCGTCGCGATGCTCCTTGACCAGCTCGATACGGCGCACGCCGGCATAATTGAACCGTCGCAGAATCTTCTTGCTGCGGCACAGAGTATCAAGCTCGGCCGGTGTGAGTTTACCGACATTTATAGCCTCCGACTCGGTGATGGTATCGCGGCGGTTGTTCTCGGTGAGGAGCTCGTTTTCGAGGTATTCCACTCCGGTATCTGAAATCTCGCCGATAGCCTCGCGGTAAAACTCTGCGATGATCCGTCCGCCCTTGTTCTCGACGAGTTCGCGTGTGATAGGTTCGCCGGCGGCGGTTTCGTAGAGGCGGTTGAGGTAGAGCGAGAGCACGGCAGCCTCGACTTCAATCTCGGGGATACCGTCAAGCTCGAAATCCGTACGGCCGGTGACGCGCTCGATGATGAGCTTGGCCACATCGCGGGTGATCAGACCGGGACGCGGCAGCAATATGATTTGAGCGGCTTGTTCCTCGTTGATAGGTCGCAGCCCATAGCGGTTTTGCTTCAGCGAGGGGATATTGCCGGTATAATATTCAAATTCCGATAGAAAATCCTCACGGAGAGTGAGCACGAAGTGTATATCATTGTCGTTGACGTAATCAGCTGCGTCATCATCGGCTTCGATGTCAAGGAAGTCGAAAATCTCATCTATGGAACTATCCGGCGATATATCGACGAATGACTGCTCGGCGGCCGGGAGATCGGAATCTTTCTTATTGAGGGCCACGGGTATTACATCGTTGAAGAGGTCGGCAAGTTCGAGAAAGAAGTTGCGTTTCTTCCGATTGTCGTCCTGAAGGGTGAAAATCTCCTCAAACTGGTCGAAAATCAATAAGATTTTCACGCGGTTGCCCTCACTGTCGGTGAAGGTATGACGATGGAAAAATTCGTAAAGAGATTCGTTGTCAGGGTCGACGGCCGCGAGACGCTCATGCACCGTGATGCCGGCATCGGCTATGGCCTTGCGTATCTGCGCGAGATAGGCAGGTGCATCCGGCGCATGTGAGAGCCTCAATGCTATGGGTATATAGTCGTGCCGACGGGCGGCGGGCAATATGCCGGCATTGAGGAGCGACGACTTACCTATGCCGCTCTTGCCATAGAGGAGCGTGACCATGTCATTGAGCACGCATTGCACCAGGTCGCGTATATCATCATCACGGCCATAGAGTATTTCGCCTTCGCAGTAAGATTCAAGACCGATCCAGGGATTCTTATCGTTATGTTGTCGCATCGTATTATTCCTTGTTAATAGCGTGTACAATTTTCTTGGCAGCCTCGGGCATGTCATCAATGGCAGGGCACGATATGGCATTGTGGCGCTGCATACGGTCAGGCACAGATGAGCCGTAGAACTCGAAATCGCCTACCGTGAGCGGAATGATATAGGTGCGTCCCATGCTGACGGCCACTTCCATCGCCCAATCCCATTCGTTGCGGTAGACGTGCGGGTCGCGCTTCTCGCGCTCAATGTTTGCTGAAAGCACAGGCACAAAATATTTGGCTGTGCGGATAGCCTTGTGAATCTCGTCCATGAATGCGCCACCGGATGTGAGGTTGTAGCGGTCGTACCACACGCGTTTGCCGAGCTTGGTCAGCTCCGAGTACAAAGCTTCGGCAGCCTCGCTGTCGGAACGCGAGTAAGAGATGAATATGTCGATATTTTCCTCGGGCTTCTTGAATTTGTCGTTTTCGTACTGCTCGAGCTTTTTGGCGAGCCTCGACTGTATCTGCCGCACGACTGCCGCGGGGTCTTTCTTGGTAAAGGCCGCGTTGCGCGTCATGAAATTGATGAGCGATTCGTCCAGCGACTCAGAGGCGAGCATCCCCCGGCCCATATTATCCTTGCGCATCGAGTACCATATGAAGCGGAAAAGCCAGTCACTGTAATTATTGCCGAGCATGAGCAGATACTTGTCACGCAGCTTGTTGCAGAGGTTTTTCGGGCGGTCTTCCGAAAGCCATGACGCGCAGAATTTGAGCATATCGCTGTCGGTGAGCACAAATTTGTCGACTCCTTCTCCGAGACGTCCGAACATATAGTAGACCGATGGCTTGCGCAGGTCGGCATCGCTGCGTATATCATCGTTCTACTTCGGATTGTTGTTGAAGCGCATCACCGACAGTTCATCGTGCCAGATATCGTTCATGGTCTGCTCTACCACCGGGGTGAAACTGGTGGTGATCACAAAAGGAAACTGTTTGATGGAGAGCAGATCGACGAGTGCCGGCGACGGACGGAAGCGTTTGAGGCTGAAGCCCTTCAGCAGCGACATATACAGATTGTACTTCGAGATTTCCTTGCTTACATCCTTATCATACAGCAGCTCGGAGAAGGTGCCGGGCACATATTGCAGCCCACACTTGTGCGCTGTACCACGGATGAGGAGCGAATGCAGGTCGACCGGACTGT
>CANSGE010000098.1 GCA_947646295.1 uncultured Bacteroidales bacterium | reverse complement strand
CGGTATTGAGCGGTGGAATACTCGAAATATATGGAGTTGTCCTCGCGTTTGATCTCCACAATTTTGTCTTCCTCCGATTTATTGTACAAAAATTGTTCACTGCCATCTTTTTTTGACGCCATTGATCTGATGATGTCGATGCACACTTGGCGGCTTCCCGGGCGAGTGTAGTCACTGTCTACAACGTAAAATCCTTCATCCTGATTCATGACGGTGCGTCCGTCGGGGAGAAATGAGAAATTTCCAAGTATTACCTGCAGACGTTTCACGGTGGAGAGATAGTGTATCTCGCGCGCGGAGTAGCCTCCGGCGGTGTGCCGTGCGTAGGATAGGAAGTTGGGTCGCGAGGCCCAGAGGTCGCCGGACGGGGTTTCGATCAGGCGAAGGGCGATCCCCTCGGGAGGCCACACTCGGTTGAGCTCCGTGGCATCGCCCAAGCGGCCGCCGAAGCCAGCCGTTGTATGGATACCATCAGCCGAAGAGATATAGATTTTACCGTTGATTTTTGCTACAAGATTATTGTCGTCAGCCGGGAGCTGGTTGCCCGCATTATAGACTTCCTTGCGGTCGACGCTCCTTAGATCGGGCGAAAGGGAGAAGTGGTAGACTCCTTGCAACCAGTGGCTTACCCATATACTGCCGTCGGCGTCGACTTCGAAATTGCAGGTGCCCACGTCAATGCCTTTGACCACCCCGATGGTCTCAAATGTAGATCCGTTTCGGTGCAATACAGCAAAACCTTCGTAGAGACTGGCTATTATGTAACCGGGACGCCCGGGGAGAGCCCTGAATCCCCAAGTGCCGTAAGGTACGTCAAGACGCGTTGCCACGTCTCCCTCCACGGCAAACGCTCCTGCATCAGCGCCGCACAGGATGGTGCCGTCAAATTCCGCGAGCCCCCATATCTGTCCGCTCACACCGCGTACCTCGGCAGGGGTGAAAGGGGAATCGCTGTGATTCTGAGGCAGGGCGATGTGATACAGACCCTGGTTGGTGCCGATGTAAAGACGGTCGTCCAGAGAAGCCGACGCATAGCCGGTGCCGACGCTTGTCTCGGCGGTGAAGATTGAACGGAAGGGTGAGTCGAAGATGATGTAACTCAGGCCATTGTCAAGACATGCCCAGACGTTGTTGTCGGCATCGATCATGAGGCTGAGCACGGTGTTGTTGCGAAGGCCGGTCGTGCGGTCGAGATGGCACACTTTCTTAGTCTCGCGGTCGAGGATAGCGACTCCGTGCGATACTGTGCCGAGCACGATCATAGATTCGTTGGCTGCCGTGCAGAATATCCGCTTGCCGGCAGTAAATTCCGAGAGCCCGGGAATATGATACTGTGCGAATTGTCCTGAAGTGTAGGTATAAAACCCATGCGATCTGGTGGCGAAGACAACTTTCCCGCGGTCAAGAAAAGCTCCGGCCACATTCCGGGTGCCTATGTCCTCAGAGCCGGGCAATATCCTCAGCCTCGAGCCGTCGTATTCGCTGATATGAGTGAGTGTGCTGATGTATAGCCGGCCGGAAAGTTCTGTCGTATTGGTGATTTTTGCCGTGAAACGCAGTATTTTTATCGAGGAATCGGCCGGATCATAGATGAATACACGGTAATTGCTGCTGAAAGCCAGTTTACCGTCGGCCAGGTGGACAATGCTCCAGATGTCGTGGAAATGACGCTCTTCGTCAGGCAAGAGGCGCGAAAGGGACACGTAAGGTGCCGCACGAAGCGGGTCAACGTTCTCAAAGTATCCGAATTCCTCGAATGCCCCGACATAAATGCGCTCGCGGGCTTCGTCGACGGCTACCGCATGCACGTTGGTGTAATTCGGCACATGGGTGTGATCCCATGATGTGCCGTTAAAGGCCATAAGGCCCGTATTGTTGGCTACGATAATGTATTTAAGGGATGTTTCCGCCGTGCACCAGTTTTGCGTGCCTCCGTCATAATCGGCGGCTGAGAAATTGCGCACCGCAGGAAATTGTCCCCGCAGAGTCATCGCGAAAGCAGAAAAAATGAACAAAAATGCGATGCGAGCGTACATATTGCAAAATTATACATTTTTTCGTACCTTTGTATGAATATATCACACGAAAATGTCAGAAAAAAATATAGAAATCAAGGGAGCTAAGGTAAACAATCTTAAAAATATCGACTTGACGCTTCCGCGAGGAAAGTTTATAGTAATATCCGGACTCTCCGGTTCCGGCAAATCATCACTGGCCTTCGATACACTCTATGCCGAGGGGCGCCGCCGATATGTGGAAAGCCTGTCGGCTTACGCACGTCAGTTTTTGGGAAAGATGACCAAACCGGAGTGTGACTTCATCCGTGGGCTGCCGCCAGCGGTGGCCATCGAGCAGAAAGTCAATACCCGCAATCCGCGGTCGACCGTCGGTACCTCGACAGAAATCTATGACTATATGCGCCTGCTTTTCGGGCGCATCGGACACACATATTCGCCCATATCAGGTGCGGAGGTGAAAAAGCACACAGTTGAAGACGTCATCAGTGCCGCCGCTCAGTATCCTGATGGCACGCGTATAGCTGTAGTGGCTCCCATAGCATTGCCGGAGGGGCGCGATATGAAGACGCAGCTTGAGATACTTCAGAAAGAGGGCTTCTCGCGCATAGTCTTTGGCGACGCCTTTCTCAATATCGATGAGGCTGTCACTGATAAGAAAGTTCTTAAATCCCAAACGGTGGACTTGCTCATTGACCGTCTGGCCGTGGCACATGAGGGAGATGAACTGTCGCGCCTTGCCGAATCGGCCGAAACAGCCTTCATGGAAGGCAATGGCAGCGGTGCCCTCATAGTGTTTCCTGCTGATGGCAAGCCCGAACGGCATGATTTCTCTACACGCTTCGAGGCCGATGGCATGGAATTCATGGAGCCGGGCGACCAGATGTTCAATTTCAATAATCCGTATGGAGCATGTCCCAATTGCGAGGGCTTCGGCAAAGCGCTCGGGATAGACGAAGATCTTGTGGTGCCCGACAAGACTCTGTCGGTGTACGACGACGCCGTGGCTCCATGGCGTGGTCCGTCGATGAGCGAATGGAAACGCGAGTTTATCCGGCTGCTGTCTCCGGATAAGTTCCCGATTCATCGTCCGTACAATCAGCTTTCTGATGCCGAACGCGAAATACTTTGGGACGGGAAAGGTGCTTGGGTAGGTATCCGCGGCTTTTTCCGTTGGATGGAGACTCAACGTCACAAAATACAGTTTCGCGTGATGTATGCCCGATATCGTGCCAAAACGACTTGCCCCGTATGCCATGGCTCGCGCCTGCGCCCGGAAGCGTTGAATGTGAAGATCGCCGGGGCGACCATCGCCGACTTGGTCAAGATGCCGGTGAGCGAGCTGAAAGATTGGTTTGGACGCTTGGAGCTTACCGGAAACGATGCCAAGATCGCCGCGCGCCTGCTCACCGAAATCAACAATCGTATCGCCTATCTCGTGGAAGTAGGTCTGGGCTACCTCACGCTCGACCGCCTGAGTAATTCGCTCTCAGGCGGCGAAAGCCAGCGTATCAATCTTGCGACATCGCTCGGCAGCAGTCTTGTCGGCTCGCTATACATACTTGATGAGCCATCCATAGGCTTGCATCCGCGCGATACCCTACGCCTCATCGGAGTCCTGCGCAAGCTTCAGGCGCTGGGCAATACGGTCGTAGTGGTGGAACACGATGAGGAAATCATCCGGTCGGCCGATATGCTGGTGGACGTCGGGCCGGATGCCGGGCGTCTGGGAGGTGAGATAGTATACGCCGGCCCGGTGGATGAAATCGCCGGCACCGAAAAATCGTACACAGCCAAATATCTTAGTGGCGAAATGGCGATAAAACTGCCTACCTCGCGCCGCAAATCCCGCGATTTCATCGAAGTGACGCATGCTACCGAGCACAATCTCAAGGATGTGAGTGTGAAATTCCCGCTCGGGGTGATGACAGTGGTGACCGGCGTGAGCGGCTCCGGCAAGTCGACCCTCGTGCGAGATATCCTTTATAAATCCATGGCGCGGCGTCTGGAGGTCGACCAGGCTGCCCCCGGACACTTCGGAGAGTTGCGCGGTGAGCTGAAGCGCATCGGCGACATAGCTTTCATCGACCAGAACCCGATAGGTAAATCGTCGCGATCCAATCCGGCCACTTATCTGAAAGCCTACGATGAGATACGTGAGCTGATGTCGCAGCAGCAACATGCCCGCCAGATGGGCTTCAAAGCCGGATATTTCTCGTTCAATACCGAAGGCGGGCGTTGCGAGGAATGTAAAGGCGAGGGATACGTCACCATACCCATGCAATTCCTTGCCGATGTCACTATCCCCTGCGAGGCTTGCGGCGGCAAGCGCTTCAAGCATGAGGTGCTCGAGGTGATGTACCGTGGCAAAAATATCGACGATATTCTGGACATGACCGTCAGTCAGGCCATCGAATTTTTCTCGGAGGAGCAGGGCACGGTAGAGAAGCGTATCGTGCGGCGTCTTCAGCCGCTGAAAGATGTGGGTCTGGGCTATATCAAGCTGGGCCAATCATCATCGACTCTCTCCGGCGGCGAGAATCAGCGCGTCAAACTCGCTTCGTTCCTTGCCGATGACCGTGCCGTGCCCACGCTTTTCATATTCGACGAACCCACCACGGGACTACACCTGCATGATATAAACGTGCTGATGGATTCATTCAACCGTCTCATTGCCAAAGGCCACACATTGGTGATCATCGAGCACAACGTGGATGTGATCAAATGCGCCGACCATATCATAGACCTCGGCCCCGACGGTGGCGATGCAGGCGGATACATCGTGGCCGAAGGTACACCTGAAAAAATTGCCGGCAACCCGAAATCGGTCACCGGCAAATATCTTATCGCTGCAGGAGTTCGGCCGTCAGCCGAGTAATTCCACTCCGATACCCGGACGGTCGGGGTGGATTGTCACCTTGCCGTCCACGATTTTCAGTCCGTCGAAGCGGTCGTTGGCTATGAGCAGGTTGCCATCAAGGTCGGCCCAGTCGACCATTGGTGAAAGCTGAGCGGCTGCGGTGACAGCGCATGAGGTCTCTGTCATGCATCCAAGCATCACTTTCATGCCGAGTGCTCGCGCGAGGATGGCCATTTTGTGAGCCTCATGCAAGCCGGTGCTTTTCATCAGCTTGATGTTGATGCCGTCGTAGGCTTCGGCCGCGCGGGTCACATCGGGAAGACGCTGTAAAAATTCATCGGCAATCAACGGCAGGGGCGAGCGTTCGCGCAGCCAAGCTGTCTCGGCTATCATTTCTTTCGGCATAGGCTGCTCCACGAACACGCATCCGCGTTCGGCGAGCCAGTTGCACATATCCAGGGCGGCCTGCTTGTCGGTCCAACCCTGGTTTGCGTCCACGCAGATGGGTACATCCGAGCGCTTGCGCAGTGCTTCCACCACTTCCTTGTCGTGTCCCACACCCATTTTCACCTTTATAATCTTGAAACCCTCACATTCGTCTATTTTGGCTTTCATCTCTGCCGGATCGGCGTCATAGCTTATGGTATAAGATGTGTTGGGGCATTTGTCAGGATTGAGACCCCATATTTTATGCCATGGCTGTCCCATGATTTTGCCGGTGAGGTCATGCAGGGCTATGTCCACTGACGCTTTGGCGGCGCGGTTGTCGGGAGCAACTGACTCCATGTATTCGTGTATTTCCTCTATGCGGAAGGGGTCGGAGAACTGGGCGAGGTCGAGCTTTGAGAGGAAAGTGCACACACTCTCCACCGTTTCGCCGAGATACGGAGGCATTGATGCCTCGCCGTAGCCTACTATGCCGTCGTATTCGATCTGTACCTGCACGCCGGGAGTGGTGGTGCGCTGGCTGCGAGCCAGATTGAAAGAATGGCGGAGCTTCAGTTCGTATGGCTCGAAAGACAGATTCAGGCGTCCAGGGCGCGACGATTTGCGTATAGGAGTATCAAGAGCTGATATCGAGATAGGGGATGCGGCCAAGGCAAGCCCCAGGGCGGATGTTTTCAGAAAATTGCGACGATTCATATTAGAGATTGTTTGAGAGTTGGAAATACCAGGGATGATTGCGGGCTTGCGTGATGCCGCGTGTGCCTTCGTAGCCGTGCATGCGGGCCGAGTGGAGAGGCGAGTAGAGATAGTCGGGCGATTCGGGGTCGACGCTGTTGCGCTTCACTCGGCCCGAGGAGTGTATGTATTTGCCATCATGGTCATATATGGCCACGTGGGTGATGCGTCCGGTCTTGGCATTGCCGATGAACATCAGGTCGCCCGGCTCGTACGAGCGCCATTGGTCGGCTTCGAGGCGTTTGCCGGTGAGAGCCTGCTGCGAGGCGTCGCGCATCAGTATGATGCCATTGTTGAAATAGCTCACTTTGACGAGTCCCGAGCAGTCGATAGCTTTGGTTGACATACCACCCCAAAGATAGGGTGTGCCCTCCATCGAATACGCTGTATCGAGTATCTTCTGTGCGTCGAAATCCTGGGCGGCCCATTCCTTTATCGGGGTGAGCGCAGCCGATGGCGCCCAGCCGCGCCGCCCGTCGGGCAGGATTATCTCGGTGCGTCCGTTTTCGTCCGGAATGCCCGAGCGTTGCACGATGGCCCCGAGTACCAGGTCCGTCACCACATCCCGTGGTCCGGCGGCATCCGGGGTATAGAATGCACGCGTCTGCCACAGCTCGCTCACGATCATGCGGCCGTCATCGGCTCGCCATGCAGCCATCTCGTCGGTTGATTTTTCGGCGATTGAGCTTTCAGGCACCCAAGCGATATAACCGTCGGGAGTCTGTACACGCCACCATTCACCTTTCTTTTCGAGCATGCGCACCGGAGTGCCCATCACTGCCTGGGTGGCCATCTCGCCGGCGTGTGCGCCACGTGTGCGCAGGCTGGCCACGGGTATGCTCACGATAGCCATGCGGTCGGTGGGATATACCTTGAGCGAGTCAACGAACTGCACGCCAGCATCGCGGAGACGTTTCACCATGGCGTCACGGGCCGATTGCTCGGATGTGACGCCGCGCAATATATTTTTGTTGCCGCTGCGGGCGAGTTCCACTTCAAATACCACCTGACGTGCGTCGGGCGCTACCTGAGCTTTCACTTCCTTGACATAGTCAGCGGCGTGGGCGCTTGCTGCAAGTGCAAGTGCCGTGATAAAGATTGAGATTCTCATTTTTCAGATTCGAGAGGGGTTACAGAAATAAGTTTGAGTGTGTGATCCCAAGCGGGATAGAAAAGATTTCCGCGGGATGATTCGATTTCGCCTGCCTGAAAGTCGACCGTTTCCGAGCGAACGAAGCGTTTTTTCGGGAAAAGTTCGCCGCATACGCCATGGTTTGTGGCGAACCGGTGTGTATCCATGCCGTGTGAGTAGAAGTTACGGGCACGCGGGTCGATGGCATTGGGATATCGTCCGAAAGAGACGTCGACGGGCACCCAGCCCACACCTTCGAAATATACCTCAGCCCAGTCATGGTAATTCTTTTCGCCTGGATGAAGCATCCATCCGCTTTCCCAGCGGGCGGGCACGCCTAATGAGCGCATCAGCGAGATATACAGCAGCGACACCTGGCCGCAGTCGCCGTGACCGCTTTCTATCACGTAGGCAGGGATGCAGTCGATGGTGCTGTATTCGCGGGCGCCGGCCCATGGGTATTTATCAGTGATGTAATCGTACACAAGTTCGCTCTGGCGGAATGGATTTCGCTCCGTCCCGACGATCGCGCGTGCCAATGAGTCGAGCCGCACGATGTGCGGGGCCTCCGTTGCGGTATACTGCCGGTAAAGTTCCGATTCGCGGTCGTAATCCTTCATGTTGGCCAGGATGAATTCCGGTGCGAAGTATTGGCCGCGGGCCACGTAGGCTGCCGAGTATCCCACATGGAGTGTGTCGCCCTTTGCCGGGGCGGGGAGTTTGAAGTATATTGTATTGTGTATCGAGCGGTCGCCCGAGAGCACATATTGCGGGTGCGATGTCCAGAGTATCTCCAGGTCACTCTGGCGAGGACTCCCGAAGGGCAGTGGCAGCCAGATGCTTAGGCTGTCGCCGGCGAGAGCGTCGTCATAGGGCACAGCCACTGTGAAATCATATTCCACCCGGTGAGCGTTGCCCCGCGGATTTGTGCCGTCATAAAATCCTATGACAGAGTCGACGTAAGCTATGCGCTGACGTGATGCGCCCTTGTTGCGTCCTACAGGAGTTTCGGTGAGTCCCGGGGCGAGCAGCGGCAGGTTGCGCAGAGCCTTGCGGAATACCCGCCTCTCGCCGTCGATTTCCCGTGTCTCGATATACTTTTTTGCGATATAATCGGCCACGATGGAGTCATCGTCGAGTTGTGGATAGCTTTCGGCGAGCTGTGCGCGGAATTGTGCTATCGTGAGCGGGAAGTCGGCCCGCGTACGGCTGTCGATTGCTGCGGCCGAGTCAGCTTCGAGCCAAGAGGGTGCGGCCGATGCACCTAAGGCGGTAAGCGCGGCTATGCCGGCGATGATTGTGTTTTTCATGATATATTTGTGTGTTATTTACCGAAAATGATGTCGCCGAAAAATTCGGGACGATGAAAGTCGGGCTTTTCCGTGAGTAGCGGAGACCAGCTCAGGAAGTGAGGCTCCGAGGTGGCCGACGCGCATTTGTAGAAATTGCCGCGGATGCGTTCGGGCAGATTGTCGCCGTCAAGACCCAGCAGGTCGAAGGGTATCACCACGAGCAGACTCCAGGTGAAGAGGCCTTCAAGTTCGCGGAACGGACGTGTGCCGCATGAGGGGTATCTGCGTATG
>CANSGE010000097.1 GCA_947646295.1 uncultured Bacteroidales bacterium | reverse complement strand
TGGGGGCGAAGCCTGATTTAACGAGGGTCTGGCCGGTCTTGAAGTCCTTGCCTGCGATAGGCATGCCGGTCTTTTCGCTGAGTTCCCACATGGCAGGGATGTCGACTGTGGTGTTGGGGGCACCCATGATGAAGGGAGCGCCTTCCTGGAGAGCTGCGTAAGCGTAGCACATCGAGGGAGCGATGTGTTCCTTGTCGTCAGCTTTCATGGCTGCTTCGAGGTCGGCGAGCTTGCCGTGGTATTTTTCGTCAACGGGTACGTAAACTTCGGTAGAAGCTGCCCAAAGTACTACTACGCGGTCGCAACCGTTCTTGGCTTTGAAGTCGCGGATGTCCTTGCGGAGATTTTCCACCATTTCCCAGCGTGTAGCGCCTTTCATGATGTTTTCGCCTTCGAGGCGTTTTGCGTAGTTGTGGTCGAAAGCGGCCTTCATCGGCACGATGGCTTCGAGTTCTTCGCGGACGGGGTTGATGTCTTTTTCTTTGAGAACTTCAGCGTTGATAGCCGATTGGTAAGCGTTTTCGGGATAAACGTCCCAAGTGCCGAACACGATATCGTCGAGCTTGGCGATGGGAGCGATTTCGTCATATTTGAGGTATTTTTTGTCTGCGCCTTTTCCGACACGGATTTTGTCGTACTGGGTCATCGAGCCGACGGGTTTGGCGAGGCCTTTGCGGGCCATGAGTACGCCGGTCATGAAGGTTGTCGCAACAGCACCGTTGCCCACAACTAATACACCGAGTTTTCCTTCGGCGGGTTTAACGTTGGTTTTAGCCATTGTCAATTTAATAATTGATTAGTTATAATGTTTTTCTTTGTTATCAAGTTCGACGTTAGGTATGCTTCCTCACGTTTGAGGCCTCAAAAGTATAGAATAAATCCGAATTGTGAAAAAGATTTTAGCTTAATCTTAGCAAATAATTGTAAATTAATTATAATTTTTAACTGAGTAAGTTAAATGACGCTAAATATTAAGCTTTATTGCTCTTAATTCTTAATCTATGTTAATAATGTATTTGCAATATTCTCCAGTGTGCCTTTGGCGATAGTATTTAAATCGGCCGGTAATGTCGGAGATGTGCCGCGCCATGGACGGCCTTCTACCCACGCGGTGCGGCATCCTATCCTTGAGGCCGGGATGAGGTCCTTGTCGATACTGTCGCCCACCACCAAAACCTGTTCCGGCGCCATATCGAGCACCGTGCATCCGACGGAGAAAATGCGCGGATCGGGTTTGCGGATACCTATGACGGAGCTTTCTACTATACCCCGGAATCTGTCGAGCAAGCCATATTGACGGAGCACTGTCACGAGGTTGCCGTAGAAATTGCTTACGAGCACAAGCGGGTAATGCTCCGCCATACGATCGAGGAGCACTTTTGCATCCTCGATGCTTGCCCGGGCGTAATTGTCGCAGTAAGTGGCTATTTCAAGCGGAGCGGAGGCTTCGAAATGGAATCCTTCCTTATTTGCCACAAGCCAGTTGAGCTGAATCTGCGCTTTTGCCGAGAGCGTATTCAGGAAAGTGTACTCCGGGCGTACGATGTAATTCGTGGCCAAGGTGCGTTCGCCATGGATGTAGGCTTCGCGGAAGTCTTCGTAGCTCACTTCGATGCCGCAGGCGCGGTATGCATCGTAGATCACTTCGCTCCAATGGTCGCCGCGTGAGTCGAGCGTACCGCCGTAATCGAATATTATACCTTTAATATTTTCCATCGCGTAATTCTTTGTAGAAGTGGCGGCATATGCGCTCATGACGGCGCGTCATATATATGAGTATCGAATTGAATACAGTAAGTTCGGCTGCGAAGTAGAGCCACGGTTGTCCGATAAAGAGCGATGCGAAGAGAGTGATCGAGCGCCAGTTGAACGACAGGATGTTGGTGTATTTCATCAGCGGCTTGCTGGAGCGGCGGAAATCTTCGCGGAACTTGGCGGGGATATGCCCGTCGGGGAAGCGCGCAGCGAGTTCGCGGCGGAGTGCCTGCATCGCAGGGGTCATCACCTCCTGGTTTGCGGTATAGTTGGTGTAGAAATATAAGGTGATCTTACGCCAGAAGTTGTGCCGCCAGCTCAGTGCGGCCAATTGCTTGCGCAGAGTTACCGTTGAGTCGAGTTCCGAGCCCTCCTCTCCCTTGACGAAATACAGGTGGAATTGCCGGTAATAGTCGGCCATAGCGGCTTGCTTGGCGTGGCACATGCCGGTCACCACAGCCATAAGCCATATGAGCCACATATGCTCGCCAAAAAACGCCGAAGTCATATTTTCGCGCAGGCAGATGGCCACATATATGGCGATGAACCACAGATCACCGCTCAGGCCGTCAAGTATACGTCCGAGTTTCGAGTAATTGTTCGTCAGGCGGGCCAGCTGTCCGTCGGCACTGTCAAAAGAGTTGGCCCAGATCAGGAGCAACATGCCGATGACGTTGATCCAAAGCTTGTCGAAATAAAACAAAACCCCGGCGCCCACTCCAAGGAAGATAGAGGCGATGGTTATTACATTAGGCGTCACGCCTATTTTACGGAACAAGTAAGCCCAAGCGAAACCGATCGGCCGGTAAAATGCCAGATCGATATTTTCCTCCGTGTCAAATGACTTGAGGGATTTGCTATATTGACGTTTTAGATCGACAAACATTTTTAAGAGATATAGAGAGTATATTTCGACATGAAGCGTTGCCAGGCTGGAATACGCATCATTATATATTCAAAAATCACAAATCCGAGCAGCGTCACCGTGATACCGGCCAACACATCTATTATATAATGGTGTGACGAGTATACAGCCGTAGCCCATATGCCCAGACAGATTATCGCGCATCCGATTTTGAGCCACACCGGACTTTGCGAACGCAGCGCATAGATAAATGCCACCAGCATGTAAGCTGAGTGGAGCGATGGGAGCGCGGCAAACACATTGCTGTTGCGCGCGTAGAGTGCGTCGAAGATGCCCAGACCTGTCATTTCGTCGAAGCGTCCCAGTCCGGCCACTTCGCCATGCGTGCCCGCTATGAAATCAAAGCCGTGTGAGGCCACATACCACGGCGGGGCCGCCGGGTGGATATAGTAAAATGTGAAGCCGAGCAAGTTGACGAGCAGAAATACCAGCGAAAAATGCAAGTACTGTCCCTTTTTGCCGATGAAATAGAGGTACAGGCCGAAAATGATAGGTACGGGCACCCAGCATAGATAGAAAAATCCGGCCAGCAGGTCAGCCCACGGCGCATGATGGATTGCGAAAAATTCATTCGGCGTGAGCACCTCGGCAGATGCGAGTGTGATGCCGAAGAGACTCTTCTCAGTCGCATATAGTCCGCCGATGTCCACGGGATTCACTGTATAGTTCGGGACCATGTTCATCCAGTCGTAGCTGATGCCGAAGATAGCGAAAGGTATCAGTGCCACCACAAGCCGTCGGCTGGCATCGGTAGCAAAAAATAATGCTGCCAGCAGAATGGCCATGAAAGCGTGCTCCGGACGGAAGCCCACGCATAGCGCCGTCACGCCAAGCCAAAGCAGCAGGCACAGCACCATAGTGGCGCTCTCCCGTGGCGTCGGCAGATTGACGATGCCCGTAATCCGCAGATGTTGATTACCTGTATTCACTTGCCTGAAAGTTCGCGACGGCAGTGTGCCACGCGGGCAAATGCCGTGATGTTCGACAAAATTGCTATGATACCCATCGCGCCTACCAGGATGATCATGGCATCGAAGCTTTCAGCATGCACAGTCATGCCTGTGATACCGGTGGCGAGGGCGGCCAGGCTCGTCACTACCACGCGCTCGGGACGCTGCATGAATCCCACTTTGCACTCGATGTCGAGGCCTTCGGCGCGGGCGCGCACATAGCTCACCATGATAGAGCCTACAAGAGCCAGGAACGTTATCAACGCGCCGATGGAATATCCTGTCATGATCATATAGTATGCTATGCCGCCAAGAGTGAGCAATTCGCAATAGCGGTCGAGCACTGAGTCGTAGAGCGCGCCGAACTTCGATACCATCCCGCCGAGACGTGCCACTTGACCGTCGAGCATATCGAAGAGTGAGAAGCCTATGATGAGTGCGCCGGCGAGGGTCACCAGGCCGTACTGCATATTGTCAGGGGTTGCGGTCATGGCTGCGATCACAAAGACAGCAGCCGCCGCAAGGTTACCCAGCAGACCGATTGTGGTCACCATATTCGGAGTTACGCCGCAGCGGATCAGAAGGCGTACAAAGGGATTGATCACACTATATATACCCAACTGCAGGCTATCGCGGCAGCGTTTGAATGTAGTTTGAGATTCCATTATCAAGAGGAGTTTATTCTTATTTACGTTTTACGATGAAAAAATTCACAATTCTGATGGCGTAAGGATCGAAGGCCGAAGCGCGGTACACGAAATTGCGTTGTAGCACAAAATTCCATGCAAGCGATACTATCAGCGACACCAGCAGGCGCGATGTAGCGAAGATACCGTCGGGCGTGAAACCCATATTGAGCAGAAATTCCCATTTGGAGAGTAATGTGCCGAAAAATGTAGTGCCGTACATATTGAGCAGCAGGCTCCCTATCCATACCAATGCATATTTGAAGGCCACGGCTTTCACCGGCTGACCCTGAGCATGGAATGTGAAACGATAGTTGATACAGCAATTCACCACGCCGCCACACACCGCCCCGACGGCTACCGAAAGCATCGAGCGCAGGAATGAGTCGAGCGGCAGGAATACCCATGCGAAGAATATGAAGCTCACGCCCATATCAATCCATGAGGCTATCTGCGATGAAATCGACGAGCGCAGGAAGGTGAAGATGCCTCCGCCGTCTATCAGTTTATCTTTTGCTTTAGTTAGAATCGCCATATCTTATTCATATAATATATATGAGTGCGCACATGATGGCGCAACCATAGATACCGGCCAGGATATCGTCGGCCATTATTCCGAGGCCGCCGCCGAAGGCTTCCATTTTCCGTACACCCAGGGGTTTCACAATATCAAAAAAACGGAAAAGTATCAATGAAATGGCCGCGCATATCCACACTTTGGCTGTATACCCGCCGCCGGCCAGGGATGCCATGGGCAGCATCGTGATCCACTGGCCCACAGTCTCGTCCATGACCACACGTGAGGGGTCGTCGCCCCAATAGCGCTCCGAGATGCCGGCTGCCCAAATACCCAGGATTGTGAAAATGATGATCAAACCCAGAGTGATCATAGCCACAGTAAGCGGCGAAGATATCAATATCAAAGGCATCCATACTGCCAGACCGAAGATGGCGCCCATCGTACCCGGACCCCACGGCCAATAGCCACAGCCGAAAGTCGTGGCTATCATCTTTGGCAGAAATGGAAATTCTTTATTTGCCATTTGCATATTTTTTTATTTCCGACATCACCATCCGGGCTATTACCGGCGCCGCCTCAGCTCGGCAGGGCGCAAATGAGGGCCAATCGTTGAAATCAATTATTGCCATCGAACCGTCGGCATTGATGATACAGTCACCTCCGTAGATTTTTACGTCAAGAATGTCGGCTGCCTTGGCGCATATCGCATGCAATGCAGCTACGTCGAGATTCAGATGTTTCGCTGCGCCATTGATCTTTTCGGCACCGTACTTGCTGTGTCCTGCCTCAAAGGGGTAGAACCAATAGAAGAAGGGCGTACCCATCACGCCATAAAAC
The DNA here is from genome assembly GCA_947646295.1 of uncultured Bacteroidales bacterium. Lineage (GTDB taxonomy): Bacteria > Bacteroidota > Bacteroidia > Bacteroidales > Muribaculaceae > CAG-873. Next base: position 3,119 of record CANSGE010000097.1, on the reverse strand, counting down.
TTGATAAGGTCGCCTTCGAGATGCTTGTTTATCACGGCGCGTTTCATGCCGCGCAGAAAATATTCCTGCAAGATTTCCTGAGCCTCCTGTGGATGGCGGGCATAGCTCACATCCTCGCGGTGCATCGTGTGCATGTCGCCGCGCTTTACCCACGACCGCTCGAAGCCCGCTTTCGCGAGCCGGTCTTTCACCACCTCATCAGTATCTACAATGAGGCTTTCAGGGTAGGGGATATTGGAGCCTATCAGTATACGCGTCATGCGCTCGCGCGTACAGTTTTCTATACCGTAGCCCGAGTTTATCACGAGATCTCCGGCATCCTCGCGTTCCTGCAACAGCTGTATTGAGCGCCGCTCGCGGCACATGTTCAATATGATATGTTCGGTCACAGCTCCCGAAAGGAACTGCTCTTCTGAGTAAAGATTTACCTCGCAACCGCGTTTGCGCAACTGATCGGCCACCAGATTTATTATTGCGGCGTCGTTGCCGATGTGGTTGGGAGAGAAGCTCCCGGCTCGCATTACGCCGGCTATTTTTATTTCAGCCATGAAATGATTGGTCTTAGTAACCCGCAAAGATACGCAAATTTATTCAATCGGCAAATTTTACAGTCGTACTCACTTCGCAATTCAGTCATCCGCAGAAGCCAAACGCGTATATGTTGCAAAAAAAATGCTATCTTTGCGTAAAAATCACACGTTTTGTAAAAGTGCGCAGTGCTATGGATAAATTTGAGGAAGAATGGGCCAAGATGCTCAACGGAGAAGTGTATGATGCGGTGCATCCGGAGTTTATACGCCGCCTTGAGGTGACCCGCCACAGGTTATGGGAATTCAATCGGCTTGATCCCGCGGAGACCCACCGGCTGAAAAGCATCTTCCGCTCCGTTGTGGAAGATTGCGGAGAGGTATTCCATGTCAATCAGCCGTTCAGATGCGATTACGGGTGCAATATACATATCGGCAACAATTTCTTCGCGAATTTCAATCTTACCATCCTTGATGAGGCACCCGTCTGCATCGGCGACAACGTGTTCATCGGCCCCAACGTAAGCATATACACCGCCTGTCACCCGCTTGACCCGGTGAGCCGCAATACCGGCGCCGAATGGGCCGAGCCGGTCACTATAGGCAATAGTGTATGGATCGGGGGTAATGTCACCATCCTTCCCGGTGTGACCATTGGCGACAATTGTGTGATAGGAGCAGGCAGTGTCGTTACCAAAGACGTCCCCGCCGGCACCTTGGCCGCAGGCAATCCGGCCCGGCGCATCAAGGATATTCCGATGTAGCTCCGGTTTCAAGAGCTTACGGCCACCTTCTTGTGATGATGACTGGCTATGAAGTCAAAGGCGATCACAATCAAGGTCATAAGCTCTGAGGCCGGGATCGCGAGCCACATGCCATCCGTGCCCAGCAGATGTGGGAGCCAAAGGAAGAGCGGCACGATGAATACTATGCCGCGGAGCAGTGTGAAGATTGTGGCCCGGACCGACTGCTCCAGACTCTGGTAGTATCCTATCATGGCGATGTTGAGAGCGAAGAATATGCCGCAAAGTGCAAATTTGGGCAGACCCTCGCAAGCGATGGCGAAAGCGCCTGATGCGGGCGACAGAAACATATAGATAATGGGCTTGGCACCGATAGCTACGATCGCCGTCACGATAATCCCGCATATCAAGGCTGCCGTCAGGGAGGTGTTGAGTGATTTCGACACACGCTTCATGTCGCCGGCTCCGTAATTGAAACTGATGATGGGCTGAGCCGCCTGTGCCACGGCATTGCTCATTGAGAATATCACGGGGAAGAGATAGCACGCTATGCTGAAAGCGGCCACACCATTCTCACCCAAAGCACCGATAAACACATAGTTGCCCGTAAGCATCATCACTGACATTGCAATCTCCGTCAGAAATGTGGCAAAACCGATTTTGGCCATGTACCATGTATTTCTCAGAGTGAGCAGCATACTTGTCACTGAGGCTTTCAGCCGATAGAATTTCAGCGTGTTGGAGTAGCCGATGAAATACACGAGTATCATTATACCGCCAAGCGCGCAGCTCACTGATGTGGCCAGGGCCGCTCCTGCTACTCCCATCCGCAGGGGGAATACAAGAACGTAGTCCAGTGCGATATTGAATGTCGCCGCCACGATATTGCACCACATGGCATATCGCGGCGAGCCGTCGAGGCGTATCAGCATCATCCCCACGCACTCTATGAGGAGAAACACCATGCCGGGCAGCAGCCAGAGCAGATAGTCGATGGTATTGGACAAAAGCACATCACTGCTGCCAAGCATCCTGACGACGCTTTCAGGCGCGAGCAGGCAGGGGATTGATATTATCACTACAATTGATATCCCCACGAGGAATGCTTGCGTCAGGATGATATTGGCCGCTTTTATCTCTTTGTTTGCCAGGCGTATACTTGCTATCACCGATGCCCCGATACCGAACATCAGTCCAAGTCCGGTGACCACCATGAATAGCGGTGCCACGATATTGACGGCTGCGATACCGTTGGCGCCAACGCCATGTCCTACGAATATGCCGTCGATGATGGTGAGCAGGGCATTGAAAACCATCCCGATAAGGGTCGGAAAGAAAAGCTGGCGAAATAGCTCCGGTATGCTTTCGTTGCCGAAGTCGAGATTGTCGCGGTCAAGATTTCTTTTACTGTTCATATTGAGGTAGTGGAAAGTGTATAAGTTGATCTGCCTTTCTGTGCAAATTTATCCTATCGCACGCAAAAGTACAAAAAATGCTGTAAAAAAGGTATGACTTACCGTAATTTGTATCAAACGGAGGTGCGGATGATTTGTTTATTTTGCACTCAGAACAAACTGACATTAAAAAAGATATGAAGACAGTGATATTGAACAATGGGATCGAGATGCCCCGTATCGGTTATGGAGTGTACCAGGTATCGCCGGCCGAATGCGAGCGTTGCGTCACGGATGCGCTCAGTGTGGGATACCGTATGATCGATACAGCCCAGGCTTACCACAATGAGGCGGGCGTCGGAGCTGCCGTGAAGAAAATCGGCATTGCCCGTGATGAGCTATTCCTTGTGTCAAAGGTATGGATTTCCAATTATGGCTATGACAAGGCCAAGGCT
>CANSGE010000096.1 GCA_947646295.1 uncultured Bacteroidales bacterium | reverse complement strand
ATTCGAACCCAAGACCCACAGCTTAGAAGGCTGTTGCTCTATCCAGCTGAGCTACGGAACCGTTATCGGGCCACAAAGTTAATATTTTTTGACGGGTTTTGCAAATACTATTTTTTATCGTACCTTTGACACCGAAATTTTTAGCATATGATCACTCAATTTTTATCCGAAAATAATCTCCTCGGGCTGGCTATAGGCCTATGTACTTTTCTGATCATCGGTCTTTTTCATCCCGTGGTGATAAAAGCCGAATACTACTATGGCGTGCGTTGCCGCTGGTGGTTTGTCGTGTTGGGCATCATCATGTGTGCCGTATCATATATGGTCAGTGACGTCTTTTGGTCTACGCTCGCCGGTGTGGTGGCATTCTCGTCCTTTTGGTCGGTACGTGAGATCAAAGACCAGCGCGAACGCGTACGCAAAGGATGGTTTCCGCGCAATCCAAAGCGCGCAGCCGATTACGATTGACGAAAAATGCAACCCTCATGCTGAGAGTTGCATTTTTTGTAATTCTATCACAGGGAGATATCAGCGCAGGCGATCCATGCTCGAGAGGAGCTTGCGGTCGTGGCGCATGCCGCGCAGCGCGAGTAGTGCAAAGATCAGAGCCAGTACCAGCAACGCGATGCCGCCGAACAGCACCGGTGTGGCTCCTTCGAATCCTACCGCGATGAAAAATCCGCTTGTAACCATCGATGCGCATATCAGCACGATCGACAGCACCGTCATGCGCATCTGCATCCGCAGATTCTTATACATGAAGATGATGATCAGCAGCAGCGCTGCTATGGCGATATTGAGTATCAGCAGAGCCGGCGCATCTTTGGCAAAGATACTTGAGGCGGCCAGACCTTCTGCCTCAGCGGGCATTGAAGCGAAAGGTACGAAGCAGAAGAGTGCCGCCATCACTGCGGCGATCAGAAGCATGAGGGTTTGAATACGTTGTATTTGCATAGTCTTTTTAGAGGTTATAGCTTACAGATTCGGTAATCAATGTGATATCGTTGTCGGCCACCCCGGCGCGTGTGAGCCATTTACGGTCGGCTTCGAGCCATTCGTCGAGCTTCGAGCAGAGAGCTTCGGCAGCTTGCAGCGCTTTACGGTAAAAACCGAGAGCTTCGCCCGTTTTCCGGCGTGCCAGAGACACATGTCCTGCGTTGAGCAGATCTTCCGGAGTGGATTCGATGGCGGCAAGACGCTCGTACATCTTTGCGGATTCGTCGTATTTTCCGTTGATAAATAGCACCCATCCCAGGCCGCGCAATGCCTTGGGCGACTCCGGACGGTAATACTCCGCTTTGCGGAATTGCTGCTCGGCCTTGTCGTACGAGGCTGATTCGGTGAGGGCATACGCGAGATTGAGTATCACGCCGAAGTCATCGGGCTGCAATTGCTCGAGACGCGTATAGTAATCTACGGCCAGATCGGGGCGTCCGTTGCGGCGGTGGGCTGCTGCCAGGCGGCGCAGGGTCCATGCCGATGTACCCCCTTCGAGCAGCTCGGCCTCTTCGTAGCGGTTGATGGCTTCCTGCAGTCGGCCGGCTGATTCGAGTGCGAAGCCGAGTTTCTGCGAGCGTCGCGAGTCGGGCATGCTTATGCCGTCAAGACGCTCGAAAAGACCTGACGCATCGTCCCAGAATTTCAGGCTGAAGCAAAATTCGGCCACTATCGAGAGCAGTTCCTCATCGTTGAACTCATGTGCCAGCTCCGGCACATTGAGCAGGTTGATCATATAGTCGAACGGATTGAAAAAATCACCCTTACGGCGGAAAAGGTTGTAGAATCTGTACAGATCCTGCACATATCGGTTGATGATGCTCTTCCGTTCGGTCGATTCCGAGCTTTTTTCGATTTCGCTGAGCATTTCGTGCGATTGCTGCGCCTGCGCGTCCATGGCCTTGAAAGCCATGTCCTTTTTTGAGCTTGGGATATTCGACAGCGACAAGGCCACAGAGTATTTGTCACTATCGCATAGAAAAGGCATGCGCTGGAGCACTCCGGCCGCGTTGCCGGCAGGGTCGAGCGTGGCCACATCGGTCTGCTCTGTATGGAATGGCACAAACCAGTTGCTCACCTCCGAAAAAAATGGAAATTGTTTCAGATCCTTGAACGTCGACATAAACACATCGCCGCCCTGAGCCTGTATTTCCGACATCTCGCGGAGCTGGTCGCCGAGGCCCGAGCCGGTGAGCATCTCTTCCCATTCAGGATTGGCGCCCTGTGCGAATTCATCGATATCCAGGTCGCCCATTCCTATCTTATCGCCCAGTTTTGGCACCATTTTCATCAGCGAGGGATACAGCTCGTCATTCATCTTTCGGGTGATGCGCTCCGTATCGCGCGAACGCAGCAGCTCCATCACCGCGAGTTTGAAATCGTCGTACCAGTGCGCCGACTCCTTTACCGTTGCGAAAAGTACCGCTGTCGATGCCGGCAGCGCACGCAGCCTGTAGCGGAACATCACTACCAGAAATGCCGTGAGTGCCCTCAGTGCTATCTCCGGGCGCTCCTGCGATGTGGCGAGATACGTCTTGAGCAGTACATCGAGCCGCCGGCTGTCGTAGAAATCCATCATCCCCAGCAGTACGGCACCGACAGTCTCGGCAGCCGATGTCATGCGTGTATCGGGGTCGGTGAGCAGCCCGAGCAGGGCTTCGGTATCTTCGGCTGTGAGGGGGTAGGTCACCCATACGCGTCCGAAGAGGTCGCGCAAGATGCGTTCAGCCTCTTTGCGTCGGGTCGGCTCGGCCAGGGAGTCGTAGTCCGTCATCAGCCGGCGTTCCTCCCGGCGATAGTCGGCTATCAGCGAGGCGATAGTCTCGCCGGTGCGGGTCGAGGCCGAGCGCAATACATTATAGTATAGCTTTGGATTCTCCGCTACGTTGGCTCTGCGGTAGAGCGTATCGGTGATGGCCCGCATCTGCGCCACGATATCGGCGTAGATAGCCTGCCGCCCCGGGTCATCGGCGCCCCGGGCGAAATATTGCAGCATATATGCATAGCTTTCCTCCAGGCGTGATATCTGTGCGGTGGTTTCCCACGACATCAGCCGCTCGCTGAAATTGCGCAGCTGCCCGAAGGCATCGTGCAATTTGCCGTCGCGGATACTTACAGAGACGGAGTTTCGGAAGTTTTGTATATCGGCTTGTTTCATCTGAGTCATTGTTTCTACCAATCAAAACAACAAATTTCGTGCCATTCCCCGCTCAGCCGGCCAATTTTTCATTTTTTTGTAATATCGGAGATGATAAACTCCACAAAAATCCGGTGCGCGTCGGTGAGTTCCTTGGCGTCATGGGAGTCAGCACCTTCGATGGTGCTCAGGTCGAGCCCCTTCACGCACGGCTTGATGAATCCCCACACCATATTGCAGCGTTCGCGGTCGAAAGCCCCGCTCGCTACGCCCTCTTTGAGGAGCCGTGAGAAGAGTTTCTGCTCCTTTTCCTCCACGAGCTGCCGTATGCGGTCGACACGCCGGATATCAAATCTCAGCCATGATTTCATCGACTCGTAGGCCGACCCGATGCGGCGTCCGTGGTCGAGCCGCGACATCAGGAAGAGGCGCGTCCGCTCCTCCACCGGCTCCGGGCCGCCCACTATCTCGCGCAGCGAGTTCACGATCTTGTCGCTTTCTGATTCGAGCACGGCATTGTATATCTCTTTTTTATTCTTGAAATACGTATAGATGGTGCGCCGGCCCTTGTCGGATGCCTCGGCTATATCGTTCATGGTGGTATTGGCCACCCCTTTGTGCGCAAAGAGCTGGCGGGCCACTTCTATCAGTTTTTCTCGTGTCTTTAATACCATCGCTGACGTTTATAGTCGACTTATGCTGCAAATGTAACAAAATTTTCTCAATTTTTTTGTGTACTTTTGCACTTTAGTTCAACGTTTCACCACAATCGAGCGTTTCTAATCCGTATCAACCCCGAAAAAACTCGCTGAAATGCAAAAAATACTACGCACACTCTGCCTCAACGTATGCCTGGCACTCGGATCAGTCTTCTCTTTCGCCGGCCCTCTCGATTTCGATGGAGCCGACGCCACATCCGTAGGCATCTATATCGAGGAAATCGCCACAGGAAAGGTGGTCGCTTCGCACAACGCACAGATTGCCCTCACTCCGGCCAGCGTCACCAAGGCTCTCACATGTGCCACGGCTCTATCCACAGTAGGCCCCGACTTCCGCTTCGAGACCCGTGTGGCCCTCAGCGGCGAGCGCGACCAATCCAACGGCAAAGTGTGGCACGGCGATCTGCTCATATTCTCTTCGGGCGACCCCACGCTCGGCAGCTCCGAATTCAAGTCAAAGCTCGGTTTCAGCGACTCCATCATATCACATCTGCGCCGGCTGGGCATCAATGACCTCCGCGGAAGCGTCATTGTGGTGGAGACTATGAAAGATGCCGGTCCCATTCCGCAGTGGGAGATCGAAGATGTCGCGTGGCCATACGGAGCAGGCCTCCACGGATTCAATTACGCCGGCAACTGTGTGCGCGCTTATCCCAACAAGGGTATCACCAAGCCCGCATCAAATCTCACGTTCAAGATCTACCCCTCATCCGACGGTGGCACCGACCTCATCCGTGGTATCAACTCCAACGAGCTCTCCGTATGGGCTTCCGCTCAGAACCGCAAGAATGAAAACTGGAATGTCGGCACCACTGTGCCCGATCCCGCCGGGGTATACGAGGCGCGCCTCCTCGGCCAGCTCCGCGCAGCCAACATCAAGGTGAGCGGCAAGCTCTCCGGCAAGGAACGCAAATCAGAGCTCAACGTCTACACCCACACATCGCCCCGCTCGGCCGCCATCATGGAAAATCTCATGAAGCGCAGCGACAATCTCTTCGCCGAAGGCATCCTGCGCACGCTCGCCCCGGGGGGCTCCCGCTCAGATTGCCTCAAGGCACAGCGCGACTTCTGGGCATCGAAAGGACTCAATTCCAAGCACACTGCCATCAACGACGGCAGTGGTCTCACCCGCAGCAACAAGATTTCGCCCATTTTCCTGGGCAAGATGCTCCGCTATATGGCCAAGAGCGACCATGCCTCCACTTACGTGTCATTTTTTCCGAAAGCCGGCATGGAGGGCACGATGAAAGGTTTCATGGCCAAAACGCGCCTCAAAGGTCGCCTCGCCTTCAAGACCGGCAGCGTCAGCGGTGTGCAGGCCTACGCCGGATATAAGCTCGATAGCGAGGGCAAGCCCACACATATTGTGGTGATCATGGTCAATGGCTTTTTCTGCCCCAGGGCCTCACTGCGTGCAGCTATCGAAAAATTCCTCTTAAATACTCTCTGAAATACTATCTGATGGAAAAAGATTTATTGCAAAAACTCATTGAGCTCACTATCGACCTCGAAGGCGACCTGCGCGTTGCGCGTGACCGCGACGATGCCGAAGCGCTCGCTCTTGCCCGTAAGAAAAGCGAGGAAATCACCGCTCTCCTTGCCGAGACCCCGGCCGCTCCGGCCGAGCCTGCGACGCCCGCCGAGCCGCAAGTCGTGGAAGTCGCCGAGCCTGCGCCTGAGCCAGTAGCTGAAGCCAGTGTCGTGCTCGATACTGTGGCCGCTACCAAGCCGCGCCCCGACCTCCGGCGCAGCCTTACACTCAACGATCTCTTCCGGTTCCGCCGCGAGATATTCGCTGGCAGCGAATCCGATTTCAACGATACTCTCGACCTGCTCAACTCCATGTCGTCGGCCGATGAGGCCACTGACTATCTCATCGGTGATCTCGCCCTCGATGCCGAGAATCCCGATGTAAAGGATTTCATCGAAATCATCCAACGGCATTTCAAATGAGCGGAAAACTCTATATCGTGCCTACTCCCGTAGGCAACCTCGCCGACATGACCCCACGCGCCGTCGAGGTATTGCGCTCGGCCGACATGATTCTGGCCGAGGACACGCGCACCAGCTCCACGCTCATGCGCCGCTTCGAGATCACTACCCCGATGCAGAGCCATCATAAATTCAACGAGCACGATACATCCAAGGCCCTGGCGGCGCGCATAGCCGCCGGCGAGAACATAGCCCTGGTCTCCGATGCAGGCACTCCCGGCATATCCGACCCCGGCTTCATGCTCGCCCGCGAGTGTCGCGAATTGGGTGTGGAGGTTTGCACGCTCCCCGGCCCGACGGCTTTTGTGCCGGCCCTCGTGAGCTCCGGCCTGCCATGCGACCGCTTTGTGTTCGAGGGCTTCCTGCCCCCCAAGAAAGGGCGTGCAACACGCATCGATACACTCGCGCGCGACGCGCGTACATTTATTATATACGAGTCGCCTCTCAGATTGGTCAAGACTCTCGAATCACTCGCCGAGGCATGCGGCCCCGACCGCCCTGCGTCAGTGAGCCGCGAGATCTCAAAAATGCATGAGGAGACACGCCGCGGCACACTTTCCGAATTGATCGCACATTTCAAAGCAAACAATCCGCGCGGAGAGATTGTTATAGTCGTAGGTGGCAAGCTTGACAAGGAAGTCAAGGTGCATACTAATAAGTACAAAGACAATTAAAAACTCACTACTCTTATGAAAAAGTTCATCATCCTATCGCTTGCCGCTGCTGCCATGCTGACAGCATGTGACAATAAGAAAGCCGAAGAAGAAGCCCAGCAGCAGGCCGCCCTGCAGGAGGCTACCAAGCAGGAACTCACAGCCGCCGTCCAGGACCGCGACCAGCTCCTCAGTCTCGTCAACGAGATCGCATCCGGAATGGATCAGATCAAACGGCTCGAAAACATCCTCTCAGTATCCAACGGCATCAAGGGCGAGACCGCCTCACAGCGCGCCCAGATCGAAGCCGACATCGCTGCCATCCAGCAGACACTCCAGCAGCGCCGCGAGCAGCTCGCCGAACTCGAAGGCAAACTCAACAAGAGCAATCTCACAAACTCAAATCTCCGCAAGACCATCGAGACTCTCCGTGCCCAGATCGACTCGCAGTCGGCTGAAATCGAGACCCTCCGCGGCAACCTCGCCGACGCTAATCAGAAAATCGGCGAACTCAACACTGCCGTCGATTCTCTCAGCACCACCGTCACAACCGTGACCGACGAACGCAACGCCGCTCAGGATACCAACGTACAGCTCACCAACGAACTCAATACCTGCTACTACGTAGTGGCAAGCAAAAAAGAACTCAAGGACCACAAGATCATCGAGACAGGCTTCCTGCGCAAGACCAAGCTCCTCAAAGGTGATTTCGACCAGACATTCTTCACCACCGGCGACAAGCGCACCATGACCAGCATACCTCTCCACACCCACAAGGCCAAGGTGCTCACCAACCAGCCCGCTCAATCATACCAGATCGTCGACGAAGCCGGACAGAAAGTCCTCAAGATCACGAATGCCGACCTCTTCTGGAGCCTCTCCAACTATCTCGTTGTAGAAATCGACTGACCTTCCGCTCCTATATGATACAAAAGCAAGCGCCTCATGCGGGGCGCTTGCTTGCGTTTGCTTATCATCGGTCAGAGTTATTTGAAGAAGCTTTTAGTAAGCCTTGCGGTACTTACCTTCGTCGAGATCCTCCAGGATGCTCAGATACGAATTGTATCGCGATTGCGATATCAGTCCCTCCTCCAGAGCGGCGAGCACGGCGCATCCGGGCTCGTGCGTGTGGGTGCAATTGCCGAAGCGGCATTCCTTCGAAGCCTCGAAGAGCTCCGGGAAATAGTGTGCCACCTCATAGCGGTCGAAGTCTATCGTGCCGAAGCCGCGTACCCCCGGGGTATCTATGATGGCGCCCCCTCCCGGCAGGTCAAAGAGCTCGCTGAACGTGGTGGTGTGCATGCCCGTATCGTGCGCCGACGATATCTCGCCCGTGCGCAAGTCAAGCCTCGGTATGAGATCATTGATCAGCGTGCTTTTGCCCACGCCCGAATTGCCCGAGAACAGAGTGATTTTTCCTGCGATATACTCGCGCAGCTTATCCATTCCCTCGCCCGTCATAGCCGAGACCGCTATCACCTTGTAGCCTATCGAGCGGTAGAGATATTCCACGGCTTCGAGATACTCCTTGTCGTCGGGCTGGTCGAGCAGGTCTATCTTATTGAGCACTATCAGGGCAGGCACATCGTAGGCCATGGCCGTGGCGAGGAAGCGGTCGATAAACACCAGTGACGTGGTAGGGTGAGCCAGTGTGGCCACCAATGCGGCGCAGTCGACATTGGCCGCTATGATATGCGACTCCTTCGACAGATTGCTCGCACGGCGGATTATATAATTGCGGCGAGGCTCGATGGCCGTGATGAATGAAGTCCCGTCGGGCGCCGGAGCACTGAGCGACACGCGGTCGCCCACGGCCACCGGGTTGGTGGTGCGGATGCCCTTGATGCGGAAATTACCCTTCACCTTGCAGTTGACCTCAGTGTTGTCGCCATCGGTGCGCACTACATAGTGCGAGCCTGTATTTCGTATGACTGTTCCTTGCATGTATATCTTATTAAACGGAGTGTAAAGTTAGATAAAACCGTGCAATACAGCAAATTGTTTTCAAAAAATGCAATTTTCGCATCATTCGTAACGTATTGAGCCATAAGGTGTTGAATTTCTCTAAACAAATTAAGTTAAAAATTGTTGTATATTTATGACAAGAAATCAAAATAAATGACATATATTTGCAAGCAAATAGCCAGCAATAATTTACAAATTAAACTATCCAGCTATGAACGTAGAAAAAATTGGCACAGATGCCGGCTCTGTATGGCAGGCACTCAGCACAGCTGACGCCCTTGGCTACAAGCAGCTCAAAAAAATCACAAAATTAAAGAAAGACGAAATCATTGCAGCC
>CANSGE010000095.1 GCA_947646295.1 uncultured Bacteroidales bacterium | reverse complement strand
GCCGAGGGCTATCTGACCGACTCACTGGCCCGCGTGCTCTTCAACGACAGCCGCATGGGCGACTCGCAAGTAGTGGCCAAGGTAGTGACCGATATCCCCTCGGCTGATAAATTCGACTCTAAAATCGACGAATGGCGCACCTCGGGCGCTTTCACCGGCGAGGTGAAGTACGAGCGCAGCGGTATGTTCAGCAACTTCCTGTGGACGATAGCTCCCATCATCATCCTGATCGTGGCGTGGATATGGATCATGCGTCGCATGAGCGGCGGTGCGGGCGGTACCGGTGGCGGCGGGGGTGTATTCTCCGTGGGTAAGTCGAAAGCAATGCTCTTTGACAAGAACAACGCCAATAAGGTGACATTCAAGGATGTGGCCGGACTCTCGGAAGCCAAGACCGAGATCGAGGAAATCGTGGAATTTCTCAAAAATGCCAAAAGATATACCGACCTCGGGGCCAAGATACCCAAGGGTGCGCTCCTGGTAGGCCCTCCCGGTACGGGCAAGACTCTGCTGGCCAAGGCTGTGGCCGGTGAGGCAAATGTGCCCTTCTTCTCGATGTCGGGCTCCGACTTCGTGGAAATGTTTGTGGGCGTGGGTGCGTCGCGAGTGCGCGACCTCTTCCGCCAGGCAAAGGAGAAGGCGCCGTGTATCGTGTTTATCGATGAAATCGATGCCGTGGGCCGCGCACGTGGCCGCAACGCCAATATGGGCAGCAATGACGAACGCGAAAATACGCTCAACCAGCTACTTACGGAGATGGACGGCTTCGGTTCGAACAGCGGCGTGATAATACTGGCCGCCACCAACCGCGCCGATATCCTGGACAAGGCCCTCATGCGCGCCGGACGTTTCGACCGTCAGATCTACGTGGACCTGCCCGACCTGCCCGACCGTGTGGCCATCTTCAAGGTGCATCTGCGCAATATCAAAATCGACGGCAATCTCGATATCGAGCTGCTTGCAAGACAGACTCCGGGATTCTCCGGCGCAGATATCGCCAATGTGTGCAATGAAGCTGCGCTGATAGCAGCGCGCAACAATCGTCCGGCTGTGACCAAAGAGGATTTCTCGGCCGCTGTCGACCGCATAATAGGCGGCCTTGAGAAGCGCTCGAAAATCACCACAAACGAAGAAAAACGCAGCATCGCCATCCATGAGGCGGGTCATGCCACCGTATCGTGGCATCTGCAATATGCCAATCCGCTCGTGAAAGTGACCATCGTGCCCCGCGGCAAAGCCCTCGGCGCGGCATGGTATCTGCCTGAGGAGCGCCAGATCACGCCGTCGCAGGTGATACTTGATGAAATCTGCGCCACTCTGGGCGGCCGAGCTGCCGAGGAAGTATTCCTGGGACGCATCTCCACCGGAGCAGCCAATGACCTCGAGCGTGTGACCAAGCAGGCCTACGCAATGGTGGTATACTACGGTATGAGCGATAAGCTGCCCAACCTCAGCTATTACGATTCGACAGGTCAGGACTACGGCTTCACCAAGCCATACTCCGACGAGCGCGCGCGTATCATCGACTCGGAGGTATCGCGCATCATCGCCGAGCAATATGAGCGAGCCAAAGATATATTGCGGCAACACGCCGAGGGCCATGCCAAGCTCACGGATGTGCTGATCACCCGAGAGGTGATATTCACCCAGGACGTGGTGGATATCTTCGGCCCGCGCCAATGGAAGAGCCGCACGGATGAAATCCTGGCAGAGGACCCGCGCGTGATCGAACGCGAATCGCATACCGTGTACGACACGGACCATACCGATCTCGACAAACCGGCTGAGGATGCCCCCGGCAAACCCTCCGACGAGGCTGATGACAAGGATCAGTCCCCTACTCCTCCGCCATTTCCGGGCTGAGAATGCGACAACGCGCTACCTGACCGCTCCCACGTAGAGGACGTTTTTTTGATATGATGGGATTGGAATAATTGTATAATTCGGATATTATGGTTACTTTTGCCATGGATATCCGAATTTTTTGTACATTCTAAGATATGGAGCAACTGACCTTTACCGATGACGAAAAATCGCGGCTCGCGAGCCGCTACCACACACTGCTGAAGATGCTCAGCCCGCTCGCACAGGAGTATGACGCCCAAAAACTGCGCGAAGATATCGCGCGCGCAGCCGAGGGAGGCTTCCTGCACCGCGACCGCTTCGGATTCAATCCCGTGAACCGCGGACTGGCCACGGCCATATCGCTGTGCCGCGAAATCAGCCCCGACCGCAATCTTGTGATAGCGATCATGCTCTTCAATGCCTGCCGGCATGGTTTCATGGATAACAAAACCCTCACCGAGCGATGGGGACGCGATGTGGCGCATATCGTGGAGGGTCTGATAAAGGTGTCATCGCTATATGCCAAGGCGCCTACGATCAAAAATGAGAATTTCAGCCAGCTGCTCCTGGCGCTGGCCGAGGATATACGTGTGATCATCATCATGACGGTGGACCGCCTGACGCTGATGCACGCAATCAATCACCATCCCGACCGCGACGGTGTGAACAGTGTGGCTCTCGAAGCCAACTACCTGTATGCTCCGCTGGCACATCGTCTGGGGCTGTACGCCATCAAGTCGCAGCTGGAGGATATGTCGCTCAAATATACCCGGCGCGACATATACACCCGCATCGCCCATAAGCTCAACGAGACCAAGGCTCACCGCGATGAATATATACACAACTTCATCGAGCCCGTGCGCAAAAAGCTTGAGGAAAACGGCCTGAAATTTGAAATCAAAGGCCGCACAAAGTCGATATATTCGATATGGAACAAAATGAAGAAGCAACAGAACGATCTGGACAAGATCTACGACCTCTTCGCAATCCGTATCGTGCTCGACTCCGCCCCTGAACACGAAAAACGCGACTGCTGGCTGGCATATTCGCTCATCACCGACATGTTCCGCCCCAATCCGTCGCGAATGAAGGACTGGATCAGTATCCCGAAGAGCAACGGCTATGAGTCGCTGCACATCACCGTTTACGGCCCTGACGAGAAATGGGTGGAGGTACAGATACGCACCAAGCGCATGGACCTTGTGGCCGAGAAAGGCCTGGCAGCACACTGGCGCTACAAAGGTATCAAGAGCGAAGATAATCTCGATGCCTGGATGAATAATGTGCGCGATATACTTGAAAGCACCGAGAACGGTCCGCTGGAGCTGATGAAAAACATGCGCATGGATGTGTACGACAAGGAAGTGTTCGTATTCACCCCGCGGGGCGACCTGTACAAGCTGCCGCTCGGTGCGTCGGTACTCGATTTCGCATTCCATATCCATACCAACCTCGGCTCGAAATGCACCGGGGCAAAAGTCAACGGCAAAAATCAGAAAATCAACTATAAGCTCGTGTCGGGCGACACCGTGGAGATACTCACGTCGCCACAGCAGCAACCTAAACAGGACTGGCTCAACTTTGTAATCACCTCGAAGGCCCGCAACAAGATACGCGTCACCCTCAAGGAAATAGAAAGCCGCGAGGGCGAGCTGGGCAAAGAGTTGCTCCAGCGCAGATTCAAAAACCGCAAAATCAATATAGATGAAGGAGATCTGTCGCGCCTGGCCAAGAAACTGGGCTATAAGACGCTGACCGACTTCTATACCGCGATAGCGCGCGAACGGCTCGATATCAACCGCGTCACCGAGGCATACGATGAAATGGAGCGTAAAGCCGCCGAGGAGACCACCAGGGTATCGGCAGAAACTTTCGTGATGCAGACACCCGGTGAGGAAACGGACGGCACCGACCGCTCATCGGACGTTGTGATAATAGGCGACGGTATCAAAGGAGTGAACTATCGCCTGGCACGCTGCTGCAATCCTATTTTCGGCGACGATGTCTTCGGATTCATCTCAGCGGAGGGTGTCATCAAAATCCACCGCACCGACTGCCCTAATGCGGCCAATATCCGCGAACGCTATCCCTACCGCATCATCAATACCCGCTGGAGCGGCAAGATCGGCGCGCAATTCGGAGCGACGCTGCGCATCATAGGTCGCGACGATATCGGTATTGTCACCAATATCACATCCATTATCAATAAGGAAAAAGCCACAGCCCTGCGAAATATATCCATCGAATCGCATGACGGGCTTTTCCAAGGCTACGTGGTGGTGGGCGTCAACGACCAGGCATCGCTCAATCAGCTTATCAAGAAACTAAAAACTGTAAAAGGCGTAAAAGATGTACAACGCAACTAAAATCTTCATCATAGCCCTGCTGGCGACTCTCGGCGCCGCATCGTGCTCATCATCAGACAAACGTGCCGAGGAGGCGGCCCAACTGATTTCGGAAGCTCAGGTGCGCATCAGCTCGGGGCAATACCCTGAAGCGTTCACCTTGCTCGACACCCTCGACAAAAAGTACCGAGACTGCCTCACGGAGCGGCGCGAGGGTACACTCATCCGCACGCGCGCCCTGCTCACACTGACGCAGGATTCGATCGCGGCCAATGATGAGCGCCGCGCGGCTTTGACCCGGGAGGTCGACCGGCTGGCCCCCGACTTCCGTCAGGTCACTATCCCCGGCACGGAAGGATTCCGTGTGTACAAAAGCGTATATACAGGACGCGAGACGGACGTGACCGGCATCCAGGCCCGCATCGATGAGAATGACTATATGTTTCTCGCGGTGAGTGTCAAGGGTAAAGTGCTGCATATCACAGGACTGACTGTAGCCGACTCAACATCGACCGGAGTGGCATCCGTACCTGTGGAAGGCTCTGAGATAGCTACCTTGCGCCAGGAGCAGGCAGCCCCGGTGATAGGTGCCATGATGAGCGCCCAAGCCCCCCTCACGGTGAAAATCAACGGACTGAAAGGCTCAGCCAACGTGAAACTCGATGCAAAACAGCTGGCAGCCATCAAAGCCACATGGCAATACGCACTGGCGCTCCAGCAACACCGGGCTGCCCTGATAAACCGCGAAAAGCTCGAACGCCAACTCATAAAACTCCGCGAGAACCTGTCGAATCTCGAAGCAGCAGCTGCCGAGAATACCACCGGAGAGGATTAGTGGCGCGTGAAAAGCAGATGATAATCCGATATTTTTCGTAACTTTGCGGCGAAATGGAATTCAAACTGATAAAAACAGCTGAAGGAAGCGCTGCGCGTGCCGGTGAAATCACCACCGACCACGGCGTTATCCCTACACCTATATTTATGCCGGTAGGCACTGTAGGCGCCATCAAGGGTGTGCATATGCACGAGATGCGCGAGCAGGTCGATGCCAAAATCATACTCGGCAATACATATCACCTCTATCTGCGCCCCGGCATGGATATCATCAGCCGTGCGGGCGGCCTGCACAAATTCAACGGCTGGGACCGCCCCATACTCACCGACAGCGGCGGCTTCCAGGTATTCTCACTGAGCGCCAACCGCAAGCTCACTGACGAAGGCGCGCATTTCCGCAGCCATATCGACGGCTCGAAACATCTTTTCACACCTGAAAAGGTTGTGGACATCCAGCGTGTGATAGGCTCCGACATAATGATGGCGCTTGATGAGTGTCCTCCCGGCACATCAGATTTCGCCTATGCAAAAAAATCACTTGAGCTCACCAAGCGATGGCTGCTGCGCGGATGGAATCACTTCAACTCCACCGAGCCGCTGTACGGACACTCGCAGGCCTTTTTCCCCATCGTACAAGGCTGCACTTACCCCGAGCTGCGCCGCGACGCCGCCAAATTCGTAGCCGACCTGGGCGCTGAAGGCAATGCCATAGGCGGCCTGGCCGTAGGCGAGCCCACCGAGGTGATGTATGAGATGATCGAAGTGGTCAATGACATCCTGCCCACCGACCGTCCTCGCTACCTGATGGGCGTAGGCACCCCGGCCAACATCCTCGAAGCCATTGACCGCGGGGTGGATATGATGGACTGCGTGATGCCCACCCGAAACGGCCGCAACGGCATGCTCTTCACCCCGGAGGGCACGATGAACATGCGTAACCTCAAGTGGGCCGATGATTTCTCTCCGATATGGGAGGCCAGTCCCTGCCTGGTCGACCGCGTATACTCCAAGGCATATCTCCGACACCTTTTCATAGCCGGCGAACTGCTGGCCATGCAGATAGCATCGATACATAACCTTTCATTCTACCTCTGGCTCGTGCGCGAGGCGCGCCGTCATATCATCGACGGAGATTTCGCCACATGGAAGGCCGGTATGGTGGAGAAACTCAGCCGCAGGCTCTGACCGTGTTCAAGCTACTTGACAGATATATAATCCGGAAATTCCTCGGCACCTACGTCTTTGCCATCGCGCTGCTGCTGGCGATCGTGGTGATGTTTGACGTCAACGAAAAATTCGACGCTTTCCTCAAAGCGCCGCTCAAAGCTACTATCGTCGACTATTTCATCAACTTCCTGCCCTATTTCGCCAATCAGTTCTCACCACTGTTTGTATTCATCGCCGTGATATTCTTCACCTCGAAATTGGCGAGCAACAACGAAATCATCGCGATGCTCTCGTCGGGCATGAGCTTCCGGCGGCTGATGCGTCCCTACCTGATATCGGCGCTGGTCATCGCGGCAGCCACGTGGGTGCTGGGCGCCTACATCATCCCGCCCGCCAATGTAAAACGCATCGACTATACGAATACTTACGTCAAGAACAAGCGGGTGGACTACGGGTCCAACATCATGCTCATGGTGGCTCCCGGCCAGATAGCCTACATGAGCCGCTATGACAATATCACGAAAAGCGGCTCGCGATTCTCGCTCGAATCATTCGACGACGAGAAACGCCTCACGGCACGCATGACAGCCATGCGCATCACATGGGACACGCTATATTCATGGCGCGTGCATGACTACGTGATACGCGAATTCCGCGACGGACGCGAATACATCACCAAAGGCCGCTCGCTCGATACAATCATCCCCTTCGAGCCCCGCGACTTCCTCATTGCGAAGAATGACCATGAGAAAATGACCTCACCGTCGCTCAAAAGATATATCGAGAGCCAACGCAACCGCGGAGTAGGCAATATACAGAGCTTTGAGGTGGAGTATCAGCGCCGGTACGCGATGTGCGCGGCTGCATTTATCCTCACAGTCATAGGCATGTCGCTGTCATCGCGCAAGGTCAAGGGCGGACTCGGGCTCAACATCGGCATCGGGCTGGTACTCAGTTTCAGCTACATCCTGTTCATGGCCATCACGCAAAGTTTTGCTTACTCGGGACTTACGTCGCCATTTATCGCCATGTGGATTCCCAACTTCATCTACGCCAACATCGCCATCATATTATATCGGCGAGCATCGGTGTGAAAAAAATCGCGGGCAAATCAAAAAAAAGCCCCGGAAAAAGATTGCGGATTCAAAATAATAGCTAAATTTGCAGTGCAAAAACAAACAATTCTATTAATTACCTAAATTTACCGACATCATGGCATACGTAATTACCGACTCATGCGTAGCTTGCGGCACCTGTCTGCCCGAATGCCCCGTTGACGCCATCTCTGAAGGCGATATCTATCACATCGATCCCGATACCTGCATCGAATGTGGTTCTTGCGCAGCTGTCTGCCCCAACGACGCAATCCTTCCCCCGGCATAAGCACGCCGAAATATTTTAGTTGAAATTATAAGCGACGACCTCCGGGTTGTCGCTTTTTTTATTCATTTTTATTTGGAGTGGGTGAGAATTTGTATTACATTTGCAAAACATAACTCCTAACACCTTTCGTGTATGAAAAAGCATAATTTTTACGCCGGTCCCTCTATCTTGAGCGACTACACCATCAAAAACACCGCCGAAGCAATCCTCAATTTTGCTGACACAGGCCTTTCCGTGCTCGAAGTATCTCACCGCAGCAAAGAATTTCAGGCTGTCATCGACGAAGCTACTGCTCTGGTAAAAGAACTTCTTGACATCCCCGAAGGCTTCTCCGTGCTTTGGCTCGGTGGCGGCGCATCAATGCAATTCTGCATGATTCCCTACAACTTCCTCAGCACCAAGGCATCATACATCGATACCGGTACATGGGCCTCAAATGCCATCAAGGAAGCCAAACTCTTCGGCGAAGTGGACGTAGTGGCCTCGTCAAAAGACGCCAACTACTCATACATACCCCGCGACTGGAAGGTAGCAGAAGGCTCTCAATACTTCCACTACACATCCAACAACACCATCTACGGTACCGAAATACGCAAGGACCCCGACGTGCCCTGCCCCATGATCGCCGACATGAGCTCCGACATCTTCTCACGTCCGATCGATTTCAGCAAATATATAGCTGTATATGCCGGCGCACAGAAAAATCTTGCCCCCGCCGGTGTGACTATCGCTATCGTACGCGACGACGCCCTCGGACACGTCGACCGTCAGATCCCCACCATGCTCGACTACCGCACCCATATCAAGAAAGGCTCGATGTTCAATACCCCTCCGGTGCTCCCGATTTTCTCAGCACTCCAGACTCTGCGCTACTACAAAGCTCTCGGCGGCCTCAAGGAACTCGAACGCCGCGACCTGGCAAAAGCAGCCGCACTGTATGAGACAATCGACGCTTCGCGCATGTTCGAAGGCACTGTCACCAATCCCGACGACCGCTCGATCATGAACGTATGCTTCGTGATGAAACCCGAATACAAAGACCTTGAAGGCGAATTCATCAGCTTCTGCTCCGAACGCGGCATCGTAGGAATCAAAGGCCACCGTTCGGTAGGCGGCTTCCGTGCGTCACTCTACAACGCCCTGCCCATGGAAAGCGTGCAGGTGCTCATCGAAGCAATGAAAGATTTCGAGTACAAACATTGATTTCGCCCGACCATATCACACAATACCTATCATGACTAAAGTACTTGTAGCCACAGAGAAGCCGTTTGCAGCTGTCGCTGTCGACGGAATCCGTCAGGTGATCGAAGGTGCGGGTTA
>CANSGE010000094.1 GCA_947646295.1 uncultured Bacteroidales bacterium | reverse complement strand
CCATGACATTCATGGAATCGGTACAGACCTGCTTCAGCAAATATACCGAATTCAATGGTCGCGCGTCGCGTGCTGAATTCTGGTGGTTCGCACTCTTCTGCTTCATAGTAGGTATCGTGTGCGGTCTCATCTCCCAGTGGCTCTCATATGTGGCCTCCCTCGCACTCTTCCTCCCCACTCTGGCCGTATCCTGGCGACGTCTTCACGACATTGGCCGTGCGGGCGGCTTCTGGTTTGTAGGTCTCATTCCTCTCGTTGGCTGGATTTTCGTGCTCATCTGGTACTGCACCCCCGGACAGCCCGGCGCCAACCGCTTCGGCGACGCTCCCGAAAAATAATCCGGAACGCAGATACAAACTATACAAAGTAAAGGGACTCAGCAATTGCTGAGTCCCTTTACTTTGTATACGGACACCTGTGCCGTGCTTCCGACCTCTCTCAGTCGGCCTCGACGGAAGCCTGCGTGGCTTTGTAGCCAATTTTTGCAAAAGCCGCCGTGAGGTGTTCGATATCAGTCTTTGCCGGGTCGTAACTGATGGTGACCGTCTGCTTGGGCACACTCGTCACTATTTTGCTCACGCCTTTTTCGAACCGCAGATTTGACTTGATCTTTGTCTCGCAATTGCGGCACGACATTTTAGGCTGTACGGTGAATACCACCGTCTCCGTTTCTTTCGGCGTCTTGGCCGCTGCCGGGATTGCCAGTGCGACAAGGATAGCCAACATTCCTATAAAAAAGAGAAGTCTTTTCATATCTGGATAATTAGTAAATGAATTTAGTAAAATTATAACGGAAACCCACATAGACCATCGCTCCCTGCAGTGGCCCATACACCATAGTAGCGTCAAAATCAGGTCCCCACGGATTGGCGGCTCCCACTATCGCATCCGGCTGCCGGTAATTGGTGAGATTCTCGCCACCGAGATATATAGCCCAATGTCTGAAATTACGTGTGACCTGAGCATTCAGCCCCACATATGCCGGATAGCGGCTGCGCCACGACATCGCACCCGACGGCAGCTCATAGGATGACGGCATGCGTCCTCCGCCATTGATGGCGCATGACACATCAAATTGCCACAATCCCATATTTGGGGTCCATCCGGCCGTGACAAGGCCTTTGTGCCGTGAGGTCAGAGGTTTTTGCATAAGCCCACGTCCGTAGTCGGCCTTGACATCCGTAAAGCGCCATGCAAGACCAAGCGTGAGCTCGCTCACAGGCTCAAGTGTCACCTCCGTCTGCAACGCATGAGAATATGAGCGCGCATCCGACGAATATATCAGCGCCGCATGTGGATCAGCATCGACATTGAGCATCAACTGATTGGAAAAGGTCGTATAGTAATACTCAGCTCCGAGCGCCAGCTTCATGCCGGCCGGATAAAATGTCCAGTCGGCTCCTGCGCCGAAGTTCCAGGCCGCCTCACGCTTGAGATCGTCACTGATAATGATACGTCTCGACGAAGCCAGCATAAATGAGTATTCAGCGAGTGGATGCGGCGACCGGTAGCCACGTCCGGCAGAGGCATGCAGCGAGAGATCCGTCACAGGATTGTACCGCAGGTGCATGCGTGGCGTCACCATGGCGCCGTATTTATCGCTCCAATCATAGCGCAAGCCGGCCATGGCGATCACTTTTTCGTCAAGGTTGAGAGTATACTGCGCATAGGCCCCAGCCACCATCTCGCGGTCAAGGATATAATGCGGCGCAGAGGATGCATCGGCATCAAACCGGTAATGCTGCCCGAGGTAATCATAATTCATTGAGAGACCGGTGCTCAGCGCATGGCGCTCTTGCCATTTGCGCTCATACATCAGCGATGCATACATCTCCCGCTGGCGCACATCATAGAGACGCAGCCCGTAGGATGCATCCTGATCATGTGTTGAAGCGGAAAGTATCAAAGCTACGTTACCGTCATTATCACGATCATACATGTAAGCGTTTTTGGTCATCACCTCCAGGCGACGCGTATCAATGCCTATTTTGTACAATGGCATTCCCTCCGCTGAGTGGATATGGTGCTCGTCCTGGCCGCCGATGCGTCGTTCATCGAGGTACTTTACTGCTGCCTGAAAGACATAGTTGGTACCCAGATACGCAACTCTCGGCATCACTGACAGCTGCCGCACACGGGGCATATCGGCAAAACCGTCATCATTGCCGTCGTGAGAGCTGAAGCCATTTTCAAAATGAGCAAGCATGCCGGCACTCCAATTGTCGCCCAAATGGAGATTGCCGTCGGCATTGAGCTCGAGCTTATTCATTATATCATAATAGACATTGGCCGAGAATGACGGATCGAGTTGCGGTTTCTTCATCTCTATATTTATCTGTCCTGTCACGGATTCGTATCCGTTTTTGACAGAAGAAGCCCCCTTTGAGACCTGAATGGACTGCATCCACGGACCCGGCACATATCCCAGCCCGTAAGGAGCGGCCGCCCCTCGGAAATTCGGGACATTTTCAGTGAGCATCTGCACATAGCTGCCCGACAGTCCGAGCAGGCGTATCTGACGTGCGCCGGTGGCCGCATCGCTGTAATTGACGTCGACCGACGGATTAGTGGTAAAACTCTCACCCAAGTTGCAACATGCCGCACGCTTGAGCTCAGACGCCGAAATGACCTCGCCATGAAGCGCACCCGACATCTTGCGCACCCCGCGCGGGGCCCGCACCACCACCTCATCAAGTTCCTGGTCGGGCATAGCAGTCGAATCCTGGGCCGAAGCCCCCACCCACCCGGCAAGCATCATTGAAAATACCGTTAGAAATTTGCACTTATACATCTTAGCAATTGCACCTGTTGATTTCGGCGACAAATATACAACACTTTCAGCAAACCATTCAATGGCATTAACATTAATTACATTAATAGCCGGACCAAATCTGATCGACGGCCGCTGAGAGGCTCAATATCAAAACATTTTTCAGAAAATTGGATATATTTCGTTTTTTTCGTTATCTTTGTGCAATATACACTGATAATAAACCGAAAGCTCTCAACCCAGATCTAACCTCATGAGACATCTTTCACATCACATCGCCTACATTGTCGGCGCCATCATACTATCAATCATCGCCTCCCCCACCGTCCATGCACAGCGAGAGCGCAACAATATCTTCCTGTTTGACTGCACACGGTCAATGAAAGAAGCCGGCCTTTGGGCTCCAGCCCTCAAGGCCCTGGACGCCACTGTAGCTACACAAAGCCTAATACCCGACTCAAAATTCATCATAATACCTTTCGGCGATGGCCAATACGGGAGGCATGAATTTCAAAACGGCGAATACCCCTCGCGGGAAAGCGCGATCAAGAAAGAATTCGAGAACGTGATGGCGCAAGCCGGCAACACCCACATCTCACCTGTATTGCAGGAGGCCTTCGACCTTTGTGATCCCGCACGTGAAAATAAAATCTATCTGCTTACCGACGGCAAACCAAACAACACCGACAGCCCCGCGAAAGTTGCCTCCCTGATCGCCGGATGGTGCGGCCGCCACCGCAACACACGTCTCTTCTACGTAGCACTCAACGACAAGGCGGTCGACCCGCTGATCGAACAAGCTATCGACAACTGTCCCGATGCCTATATAGTGAAATGCGCCGGCAACGTGATACCGCAGGTCGAGGATCTGGCTTCGACCACCATCAACGCCAATATCAACGAGCTCGACAAAGCCTACATACTCGCGTTCAGCAGCCCCGGCTCATATCCCGTGACCATCAGCTGTGATGATCCGCTCTTCAGCGTCGAAGCTGTCGACGGCAAAATCGAGGGTCGACGTCTCAGACTGAAGATTACCCCACGCCACGGACTGTCAGTCAGTGAATTACACGACCAGCTGAAACAAACAGAGTCCATAGGCGACTACACCTTCCGCGTCCGGGCTACAGTACCGGATTCGCGCTACTTCATCGCCAATCCAGAGATCACCGTCTATATGGCCGACCATATCCAAAGCCGCCTGACGTTGCTTGACGGCAGCAACGAAGAGATCAATGCCGCCAACGCCACATGGTACGGTTCCTTCCTCTGGAGCAACGCTGCCGAAGCGCCTACCATACGTTTTGATCTCTCTCCGGTATTCGACAATCATACATCCGATGCCGCCATCACAATGAGCCTGCGGCCCGAACAAGGATCCAAGACTGACTATACGGTCTACTTCAACGGCAACCGCATAGCCGATGGATCGACATTCACCATCACACCCGGATCTCCTGCCGAACTTGACGTAGTATTCGATACCGACGCACAGACCGGCAAACGCTATTTCACCGCCGTGGCGGTGAGCAGCCGCGGCCTCGACGTCATCAACGGCTCGGCTGCCGAAGAATACGAGGGGCTTCCGCTACGCACCGGATATACCGTTGAGTGGAATCCGCTCAAGACACTCCTATTCTGGCTCGCGATAGCCTTGGCCGCCGCCCTCATCTTCTGGGTCACGGTACTACGACGGACGTTCTTCCCGCCCATGAAAGCGTCAAAGGTTATAATCACCGGTCCGCAGGGATATTACAAATCAATGCGGGTGAAAGGAGCGGCAAAAGCCGTGCTTTCGACAAAAAAAGGCAGTCAGAATTTCCTTGCACGCATATTCATGGGCAAGACCCTATATGTGAGCGCTCCGTATTTTACACCGGCAATAGAACTCACGGCCGGTTCCCGCAAAAAAATACGGTTCCACTCCATGTCCAAAGGCGTCGGCGGATGGGATTTCATTCCGTCGTTCATTCTCGCCCCTCAGGAAAAAGCACAGGTGATCAACCGCGCCACCAAAGAGAAATTCAACATTGAGGTTCAGTAAAAGAATAAAACACAATAACTATGGCAAAACTAAGACGTACACTCATCATCGGTCTGGGAGGCACAGGCTTCAAAGCGATTCTCAACGCAAAGAAAAATGCTCTATGAGAATTACGGCGAGATCCCGCCCATGATCGGCTTCATCGGTATCGACACCGACCGCCCCGGACTTGAAAATGCTTTCGTGACCGCGAAAGACGGCACACGTATCCGCCTCACGAAATCAGAGCAACTCCCGATATGCGTCGACGAGCCAATCGAAGTATACAAACGCAACTCCACGACCGATCTCTTTGACTGGATACCCGAATCCAACGTCTCCGGACTCTCAACCCTCTCAATCGGAGCTGGACAGATGCGGTCGAACGGCCGCTTCGCCGCCACATATAATGAAAAAAGCATCGAAAACTTCATCAACCGCAAGATAGCCGAAATAAGCAATCCTCAGATTACTGACGCAGGCCGATATGGCCTTCTGGGCACCGAGCCGGAAGTGCATATGGTATTCTCGCTCGGCGGAGGCACCGGCAGCGGCACATTCATCAACACAGCCTATCTGCTCCGACGCCTGTACAAAGATATCCGCATCTCGGGATATGCAGTGCTGCCCGACGTATTCCGCACGATGGCATCGGGCGCAATGACATCCCGCGTGCGTTCCAACGGCAAAGGCGCTCTGATCGATCTCGACTATCTGGCCCATCTCGGCCCCGATTCCGAGCCTGTCGACATCAAGTGGCTACGTGAGACGGACCATTTCACCGAACGTCCCTTCACAGCCCTCTACCTGATAGACAACCGCAACGACCAGAACGACATGTTCACTGATGTAGCACCTCTGTGCGAGATGATCTCGCTGGCCATCGTGACATCAATCGGCGAGCTGGGCGTGACCCTCGACTCTATCGCCGACAATGTCAATAAACTCATCGGTGACGGCACAATGGACATCAAAAACAAAAAGGCATGGATCGCAAGCATGGGCTGTTCCGAGATAATATTCGACGGACAGCGGCTTGCACGCATTTACGCCGACAAAGCCGCAAGCCAGATCATAAACCTCATGATGAACCGCGGATGCGACGACGCTATCACCATCACAAACACATGGTTTGACGCCAACCATATCCGCGAGAATCTCGGCAAGGACGACGTCATCGACTATTTCATGTCACCTGCTCCACCATTCACCATCTCCGACCTCGATTCTCCCGAAAATCCCGAGCCCGAATGTCTTGATTTCATCAACAACCGCTGCATGGAGAAGCAGACCGCTCTCAATGAGAAACTCGATGCCCTGAAGACGCGCATCGACGTAGCACTCAACGACCTGATGGTGAAACAGGCCAACCGCGAATGCGGGGTCTCGCTATGCTCCGACATTCTCCACGCCATACTCCATACCGTCAACATCTGCGACGATGAGATGAAAACCGAAATTGAAGACCTTGAGAGCGCATTGCCCGGCTATGAAAGCTCGTTGCAATCGGCCTGCCGTGAATTGTCGGACTGCATGGGCAGCTTCCTCAAGATCGGGAAAAAAGGGCTCATCGAAGAGGTGCTCAACCGCACCATGACTCTCGCTACCCAGCGTCGCGAGATCGAACGCCGCAAGTACGCCCGGCGCTTTTACAGCTGGATGAACGAACGCACCAAAGATTCCCTGCGCCGCGTCGACATCATCATAGCCAATCTCAAGGCAGCTCAGACCGACTGCGAACTCTCGGCACAACAGCTCATACGCGAGACAGGAGCCACATCATACTTTCAGTTTGACCTCTCGGCCGCCGAAGCTGATAAGACGACATGTCCTATCAGCGACATCGTGTTCAACAACTTCATCCGCGACATCGCCGGGGAAGGCGGCGTGCAGTCTATCTCAGGCATGACCTCGAAACAGACCCGCGAAATGATAATGCGCTTCGCCCTCACCATGCCCAAGGTGAAGATGTACGAAGACATGACGGTCGACTCGGCCCTCGATACACTCAGTGACGCTGAAATCGACGCCCTGATCAAGCGCGCCATCAACAAATCGCGCCCGCTCATATCGTATTCCTACCGCGGATACGACGCCGACCTCAAGGAGCAACCTGTCGAAAGCTACTACATCGGTGTGGAAAATAAAGGCAAATCGCGTCTTTTCAAGGACGGCCTTTTCCAGAATCTTGTAGCCGGTGCCAAAGACGTGCAGTTCTCTGAAACGGGTCTGAGCAACCGTGTCATCATCTACCATCAGCTCGGTGTGATACCCACTTTTGCCATAAAGCCGCTCGACAACTACGGCACCGAATACGAAAAATGGGAAATCGACAAGCCTCATGGCTCCCATTGGGACAAAAAACTCCATATGCGCATGCAGAAGGAACGCTTTGACCTCATGCCGCGCGACGTCGTTTCAGAAACAAAAGTACTTGAGATATGGGTACAAGCCATCATCTACGACCTCATATCATATAATACGGGCACATCCCAATATCAGATAAAGAGCAAGGGCATGGGAGGCCGTCCGCTCAAAGGCTGGCTCGTCGACATGGGTAGCACCCGCTGTGAGGCCTTCCGGTATCTCGAAGACAACATTGATATACTTGAGCCGGAGATCAAAAAGGCGATCGCGGCCCTCGACATCCCCGGTCCCGATAATGCCATCCGCAAGAAGTCGGCCCTTGCCGTAACAGCTGCCAATGACGGGTCTTATCTCACAACC
Source organism: uncultured Bacteroidales bacterium (assembly GCA_947646295.1). Taxonomy (GTDB): domain Bacteria; phylum Bacteroidota; class Bacteroidia; order Bacteroidales; family Muribaculaceae; genus CAG-873. The sequence continues at coordinate 1,413 of CANSGE010000094.1, read as the reverse complement.
ATCTCGAAATGCCCTATCGCGCCCGAACACATAGAGCTTTACGAGAAGGAAATGGATTTGATCGAGAAAGAAATCATGTACCTGATCGACAACGCTGAATAATTACCCTTTTCCACTCTATGAATCCGGTTTTAACCATCTGGACCGATCAAGGCACCGCCATCACAGCGGCCAAAGTCGCAGGATTGCTCAACGATACGGCCGACGATGACCGTCATGAAGCCATACGGGCATATGACATGACGGCCGAGACGCTGGCAGACGAGCTGACTGAGAAATACCGCAGGCTCATACGCCTCACCGATGCCGACACGACGCTGCACATCGTGGCGGTAATGCCCTTGTATGAGCCTACATTCCAGGATTCGCTCAGCAAAATACTGCGTGCCGTCTCGATGGTTGCTGACAGAATATCACTGCATCTGATCGTTCTCCGCAAGTCGCTCACACGTATCCTGAGTTGCTCAAATCCTGCGGAGGCCGACTCAATCGAAGCCGGAAATCTTGAGTGCCTTGAGCGAGAGGCCCCCCACGGAGCTTTCTCATACACAGTCATTGACGACTATGTGGAGAGCGGAGCCCCACTCGACTTCAGCGTCGACAGCCTGTCATCGTATATAGCCGAGATTTTATCGGCCCTCGCAGCCGATTACAACCGCATATTGTCGCCGGGGCTGCTCGCTTGCGGCCCGGGGCATATCGGCATTGGTTTATCAAGCTTGCGGTTCAATCGCAGGAAGGCTGTCAATATGCTGCTACATAAAACTTTCATCAAAGCTCTTGAAAACGCCGGAATCGACCGTAAAGAGGTCGACACTCAGAAATGTCTCTCCATAGCGGCCGATCTTCTCAGACATATCGACCACGAATATCCCAGCTTTTACGAACAGAACGTCACCCCGATATATAAGGACGGCGCGTTATCCGAGGGGGAGATCGCGGCAAAAATCGAGCCGGCGATGAAAGAGCGTATCGGCGAATTACGCGAGCGGCTAACTTCATTCATAGACCGCACCGACCTCTCATTACCCGAAAAAGAAGGTGTGCTCTCTCTCATTCTTGGCAGCGACAACGCTTGTCTGCGCGGCGTACAGTACGAGCAAGAATACATGCTCGCCGACGATGTCTGCAATGAGCCGCTCGACATCTATATAGAAGCCTTCAACGCCATGCCCAAGGGAGCTCGCGGCCATCTGTTGCCCGTCCGGGGAAATTATAAACACCTTAAAAAGTATGTATATGATGACAATGAGGAAGAATATGTGGAAAGTCCCGAAAACAGCGAAGCTTTCAACCCATTGTCCGACATCAAGCGTCTCAAGCGCGAGATCCTCGACAGCACTGCATACATACGCCGCAAAAGCGACGAACTCCTGCAGCTCGAGCAACTCGTAAGACAGCGCGAATCAGTCG
>CANSGE010000093.1 GCA_947646295.1 uncultured Bacteroidales bacterium | reverse complement strand
CTTCCGACCTCCACGTCCCGAACGTGGCGCGCTAGCCAACTGTGCTACACCCCGAGTTGCGTTAGCGAGTGCAAAGTTAGACTTTTTTGCGAATATGGCAAACTTTTTTGATGATTTTTTAATAAGGATATTTGATTTCCCACAAAAAGAGGGGCTCGCCGGGCATCGATGTGCCGGCTGCGCAGCGGTCCTTGGCAGTGAGGATATCGGCGAGGCCGTCAATGGAGAGTTTATGGCGCCCGACGTCCACGAGGGTGCCTACTACTGCGCGCACCATGTTGCGCAGAAATCGGTCGGCGGTGATTTCAAAAGCCCATTTGCCGGGAGTTTCAAGCTCGATCCATCGGGCTGCACGCAGGTCGCAGATATTGGTGCGCACATCGGTATGGAGCTTGCTGAATGATGTAAAGTCGCGGCGTCCGAGCAAGGTGAGGGCGGCCGAATTCATCGCGTCGAAATCGAGCGTTGCAGGTGCTTGCCATGAGAGTGGGCCGGCGAAGGGGTCCTTGAATGTATGGGCGAAGTATCGGTATGTGCGCTCTGTGGCGTCAAAACGCGCGTGGGCATCCGGAGCCACGGGGCGGAATGAGCGGATGGCGATAGCCGGGCCGCAGATGGAGTTGAGCGAGCGGATGAATGTGCCTGTGCGCGGGTCGAAGCCGTCGGGCAGATCCACATGGGCTATCATCCGGCGGGCGTTGACTCCGGCATCAGTGCGTCCCGCTCCCGTCACAGGGGTAGGGGAGCGGAGTATCTTGGCGAGGGCATCCTCGATGGTTGATTGCACGGTGATCACTCCCGGCTGTACTTGCCAGCCGTGGAATGGTGCCCCGAGGTATGCAAGGTCGATAAACCAGCGCATCAGTCGCGTTCGAGGTAGGTATAGCCGAAGAGTCCGGCGCGGTATGTGCTCACAAAGTCACGGCCTTCTTCCGGTGAGATGGAGCCGGCTTTCATCGAGGCGGTCACCCATGCCTCGACGTTGCGCACGAGTTTCTTGGGATTGAATTGTACGTATTCGAGCACTTCGTCCACGCTCTCGCCCTCGATAATCTGGTCGATTTCGTAGCGGTCTTTGTAGACACTGATATGCACGGCATTTGTATCGCCGAAAAGATTGTGCATATCGCCGAGTATTTCCTGATAGGCGCCTACGAGGAATACACCGAGGTAATATGGCTCGTTGGGGCGCAGCTGATGCACGGGGAGTGCTCCTACATTGCCTTGCGAGGTGATGAAGTTGGTGATTTTGCCGTCGGAGTCGCAGGTCATGTCCTGTATGGTGCAGGTACGTGTGGGTTTCTCGTCGAGTCGTTCAAGCGGTATGATGGGGAACATCTGATCGACGGCCCAGGCATCCGGCAGTGATTGGAAGAGCGAGAAGTTGCAGAAATATTTGTCGGGGATCATTCGTGCGATCTTGCGCAGTTCCTCCGGCACGTGCTTCATTGAGCCGGCAAGTACGCCTACTTCGCGAGCTATCGACCAAAAGAGTTTTTCGATCTGGGCACGTGTGGTGAGGTCCAGCATGCCGAGTGAGAAGAGGTCGAGCGCCTCCTCGCGTATCTGCAGCGCGTCGTGCCAGCTCTCGAAGAGGTTGGAGGATTCGAGTTTGTCCCATATATTATATAGTTCGCGCGCGAGCTCGTGAGCATTCTCATCGAGTTCCTGGTCATCGCGCCATCGGGGCAGCTCAGTGGTCTCCAATACTTCGAGTATGAGTATGGAGTGATGTGCTGTGAGTGAGCGTCCGCTCTCAGTGATGACATTGGGCTGCGGAAGGTCATTTTTCGTACAGGCCTCCACGATAGCCGAAACGGCATCGTTGGCGTATTCCTGTATCGAGTAGTTCATCGAGCTTTCGGATGATGAGCTTCGGGTGCCGTCGTAATCAACACCGAGGCCGCCGCCGATGTCCATGAATTCGATGCCGAATCCCATTTTCGAGAGTTGGACATAGAATTGTGTGGCTTCGCGGAGCGCGTTCTTGATCACGCGTATTTTAGTGATCTGGCTGCCGATGTGGAAGTGGATGAGCTTGAGGCAATCCTTCAGGCCACGTTTTTCCATTACGGAGAGCGCTTCGAGCAGCTCTGATGAGTTAAGACCGAATTTCGATGAATCGCCGCCACTCTCTACCCATTTACCTGAGCCGGTGCTTGAGAGCTTGATGCGGATGCCAATATTGGGCTTGATTTTCAGGCGCTTGGCGATGTCGGCGATCAGTATCAGCTCATTGAGTTTCTCTACTACGAGGTAGATGCGGCGTCCCATCTTCTGAGCGAGCAGGGCGAGTTCCACATAGCTGGCATCCTTGTAGCCATTGCAGATGATGAGGGCGTTGTCGGCGATGTTTGTGGCGAGCACGGCGTGTAGCTCTGGCTTGGAGCCGGCTTCAAGCCCGATATTGAATTTTTTGCCGTAAGTGACGATTTCTTCCACTACGGGTCGCATCTGATTTACCTTGATGGGATAAATCATGTAATTGCGGGCTTTGTAGTCGTAGGTTTCGGCAGCTTTCTCGAAACACTTCGAAATTTTTTCGATACGGTTGTCGAGTATGTCGGGAAAACGCAGGAGCACCGGAGCTGAGATATCCTTGATCTTGAGCTCGTCGAGCACTTCGCGCAGATCCACCGACGCCGATCCCTGGCGAGGAGTCACTACTACATGGCCACGGTCGTTGATAGAGAAATAGTTACGGCCCCAGCCGTTGATGTTATATAGTTCGGCACTATCTTCAATACGCCATCTTCTCATTAGGCAAATTCGTATAGAGATTGTTTAAAATGGTTAACGGGTGCAAAGGTAAAAATAAAAATTGTGTTGTGCTACCCTACTTTTAACTAATATTTATTAAATAAAAGGTTGCAAAGAGGAAAAAATGGAGTAATTTTGCGGAAAAGGAACAAAAACCACTTATAAATACGATATGAATCGCAGAATTTGCTACATCGTCGCACTCGGAGCAGCCGTCGCGCTCAGCTCATGCGGCAAGAAGCTCGGCCGTTTCAGCGCCGACTATTTCACAGTCAACCCCAATCCGCTCGAGGTAGTGGGCGAAAAAGTCCCTGCTCAGGTGACTGCCCGCATCCCGTCGAATTTCTTCGTGCGCAACGCCGAGGTGACAGTCACTCCGTATCTAGTCTTTGACGGACGCGAAGTCGCTTCGCAAGCATATTCGTTCCAGGGCGAGAAGGTACGCGGCAATGCTCCCGTGATTTCATACGAATACGGTGGCACAGCTACAATCCCCGCCAATTTCACATATGAGCCCGATATGCGCAACAGCAAGCTTGAGCTCGCCTTCACCGTGCGTCAGGGCAAAAAACAGTATGTGCTTCCCCGCGTGGAAGTGGCTACAGGTGTGATCGCCACTGCAGCTCTCGCCGATGCCGCTACGGTAAATCCCGCATTGGCTGCCGACGGTTTCCAGCGCATCATCAATGAAAAGTATGCCGCCGACATCATGTTCCTCATCAACCAGGCAAACATCCGTGCCGGACAGCTCAATACCGATGCGATGACCGAACTCCGCCGCGAGATCCTCGCTGCGTCAGGTGACTCATCCCGTGTGATCGAAGAACTCAACATCCAGTCATATGCATCGCCCGACGGTGGCATGGATATCAATACCCGCCTTGCCGAACAGCGTGAGAAGAATACATCTTCATACCTCAAAGGCCAGCTTGCCAAAGATAAAATCACAGAGTTCGGCGAACTCACGGCACAGTTTACCGCTGAAGACTGGGAAGGCTTCCAGAAACTCGTGGCACAAAGCAACATTCAGGACAAGGATCTCATCCTCAGTGTCCTCTCGATGTACAAAGACCCCGAGCAGCGTGAGCGCGAGATCCGCAACCTCAGCAACGTCTTCGAGCAGCTTGCCGACCAGATCCTGCCGCAGCTCCGCTATTCACGCATTACAGCGTCGATCAACGTCATCGGCAAGAGCGATGCTGAAATCTCCGCTCTGGCCGCTTCAAATCCCTCAGCACTCAGCGTCGACGAACTTCTCTACGCCGCCACACTCACCGACGACAATGCCCAGCGCATGAAAATATACGACTCTGCCGTGCGTGCTTATCCCACCGACTACCGCACATGGAATGACCTCGGCATGACTCAGTATATCGCAGGTGACTACAACGGCGCGAAAGCCAACTTCGCCAAGGCTGCCTCACTGGCCGGTACTGCCAGCGAACCGGCCATGAACCTCGGTCTTATCGAGCTTCTCGAAGGCAACTATGCAAAGGCCAACACACTCTTCGGTTCGGCCGCAGGTGTCGATGCCCTCAACGATGCTCTCGGCGTATATTACCTCAAGACAGGTGACAATGCTGCCGCAGTGCGTGCTTTCGGCGACAGCAAGAGCAACAATGCAGCCCTTGCCCAGATTCTTACCAAAGACTACAGCAAAGCTAAGCAGACACTCGCCGGTATCAACACTCCGGATGCCACCACATATTATCTGATGGCTGTGCTCGGCGCCCGCACTAATAATGAAAACATGCTCAACACCAACCTGCGTCAGGCTATCCGCCTCGACAGCAAACTGGCTGATGCAGCCCGCAATGATCTTGAATTCAAATCATTCAACCTCTCCCGCGCGCTCAATTGATATATTATAATTGATATAAAAGATGGCCTCGCATCCCGGCAAAGGGTGCGAGGCCTTCTTTTTTGGGGAGGTAGCTCAATCAAATAGAGGAGTGGAGAGATATCGGTCGCCCGTATCCGGAAGGATGGCCACGATGGTTTTGCCTTCGTTGTCCGGTCGCTTGGCAAGCCGCAGGGCGGCCGCCAATGCCGCACCCGAGGAATATCCCGCGAGTACACCCTCGCATGAAGCGAGTAGGCGCGCTCCGGCGGCCGCCTCCTCGTCGGTGATGGCCATGACTTCGTCGACTACTGACGCATCATAGTTGCCGGGAATGAATCCCGCGCCGATACCTTGTATTTTATGCGGCCCCGGGGCGTGACCTTCGAGCACAGCCGATGATGCCGGCTCGACACCGATAGCGCGGATTGCGGGCTTGTGCTCTTTCAGTCGGGCTGCGGTGCCGGAGAGCGTGCCCCCGGTACCGACTCCGGCCACGAGTATGTCCACACGTCCATCCGTGTCACGCCATATTTCCTCAGCAGTCGTGGCCCGATGAGCTTCAGGGTTGGCCGGATTGTCAAACTGTCGCATGATTATCGCACCCGGAATCGATTTACACAGTTCGTCGGTGCGTGCGATGGCGCCCTTCATGCCTTCTGCGCCGGGAGTGAGCACAAGTTCAGCCCCCAGAGCCTTGAGCACCTTGCGGCGTTCCTCGCTCATAGTCTCGGGCATCGTGAGTAAGAGGCGGTAGCCCTTGATGGCGGCTATCCACGCGAGCCCGATACCGGTATTTCCGCTCGTAGGCTCAATGATTGTGGCTCCGGGCTGCAGGCGTCCGGTGCGTTCGGCATCTTCGATCATATACAATGCGGCGCGATCCTTGACGCTACCTCCGGGATTGAAAGCTTCGATTTTGACGAGCACACGCGCCTTGAGATTCTCTTTCTCCTCGATACGGCATACCTCAAGCAGAGGTGTGTTGCCGATGAGTTGTATCAAATTATGTGCAATATTCATGTAAATGGAATTATATTAACTTATTTAGATATTATTTCGGGTTTTGCCTGTAGGAGTTTTTCGCCGGGGAGCACGTCGCGGGTCACCCATACGTTGCCTCCGATGATGGCGTCGTGTCCCACAGTGACACATCCGAGCACAGTGGCATTGGCATAGATCACCACACGGTCTTCGATGGTAGGGTGCCGGCGCACACCTTTGAGCGGATTTCCGTGCTCATCCATTTCGAAGCTTTTCGCTCCGAGCGTGACACCTTGAAATAGCTTCACATTGTCGCCTATCACGCAGGTGGCCCCGATCACCACGCCGGTGCCGTGGTCAATCATGAAAGCCCGGCCTATGCGAGCTGCGGGATGTATGTCGATACCGGTGACACTGTGGGCCTGCTCGCTGATCATGCGCGGGAGCAACGGCACACCGAGTAGGTGCAGGGCGTGGGCTATACGGTAGTTGGTCACGGCGTAAATGCCGGGATAACACAGCACCACTTCCTCGTAGCCTGATGCGGCCGGATCGCCCTTGTAGGTAGCCTCCACATCTGACATCACGGTATCGTGCAGATCACCGAAGGATGCGATGAAGCGGTCAATGATCTCGCCCACGCGGCTCACGGGGTCGTCGCCTTTTATGACCAGCGCCAGCTGGCTTTGGAGCAGACGCCGCAGCCGCACGGTCTCATCGGCCGATGCTCCATAATAGTCGGGGAAGAAAGTCCGACGGCAAATCTGAGTGATTTCCTTGACGATGTGATGTGACGGCAAGGATATATGTTGATAGCTCATAGGGTACGTTTTTCAATTGACAACAAGTAAAAAATGCAGATAGTTCTGATAAAAAAATGCAGAATTATGTAATTTTTACTGAAAAAGCACGTCAAATAGGCATGGACAATATAATAGAAGTAGATAAGGTAAGCAAAGCCTTCACCAAACATGTAGCGCTTGACGAGGTATCATTGCAGGTGCCACGCGGCAAAGTCTACGGATTGCTGGGCCCGAACGGCGCCGGCAAGACCACTCTGATACGTATCATCAATCATATCACGGCGCCCGACAGCGGTATGGTGACTTTCGATGGTCATCCACTCACGGCAGCCGATGTGCCGAATATCGGATATCTACCCGAGGAACGCGGCTTGTACAAGAAAATGAAAGTAGGCGAGCAGGCTCTCTTTTTCGCACGTCTCAAGGGGATGTCGAAACACGACGCCACTGCAGCGCTGAAAGAATGGTTCGAGCGCCTCGAAATCACATCGTGGTGGGACAAGAAAGTGGAGGAACTCTCCAAAGGCATGGCCCAGAAAGTCCAGTTTATCGTCACGGTGCTCCATCAGCCCAAGCTCCTCATATTCGACGAGCCATTCTCAGGCTTCGATCCCATCAACGCCAATGTGCTCAAACGCGAGATCCTGCATCTGCGCGACCAGGGTGCCACTGTGATTTTCTCGACGCACAACATGGCCAGCGTGGAGGAACTCTGCGACAACATCACATTGATAAATAAATCGCATAACATACTCACCGGCCCTGTAGCCGACCTGCGCCGCCGCTTCAGCGACAATACCTATGAGCTGGGTTTTGAAGGGGATGCCGAGGCCGTGATGGCACAGATCAAGCCCATTGTGAAGAAAATGGATATCCTCGGCACCGACCGCGACGGTGTGACACGCCTCAAGCTCGCGCTCCCCGCCGCCGATGCGTCGCGCGAGCTGCTCGCCACTGCAAATGCCTGCTCGATGATACGCAGCTTCAATCAGATATTACCTTCGATGGACGAGATATTTATCCGTACCGTCGAGGAAAGTAACTCAAACTCGTCCCAAACTCCGCCTGCAATATGAATCCACTCAAAATAATCATCGCCCGAGAGTATCTTGAGCGTGTAAAACGTAAAAGTTTCATCATTTCCACCATACTGATGCCGCTGCTGATGGTAGGCATGATGGTGACACCGGCCCTCATTGCGATACTCTCCGGACCCGAAGAGCGCACGATTGCCGTCATCGACGATTCGGGAGTGCTCGCACCGACATTGCAGAACGACGGCGAGGTGACTTTCCGTGATTTCACGGGCGACCTTGCCGATGCCAAAGCCAATGAAGACTACGATGCCATACTGGTCATAGGCGCCGATGTGGTGTCAAATCCGCAGGGCAATGTGGCTCTATATACCCGCGGCGCGCCATCGATGCAGACCGAAAGCTATATCACCTCACAGCTCGAACGCACCATCGAAGGCCTGCGCATCAAGGCTTACAATATCGAAAACCTCGCGCAGATCATGGATGAGGTGAAGGTGAGTCTCACCCTCAATACATTCAGAATCGACAAGGAGGAGGAGAGCGCCACCTCATCGATGCTCTCATATGCACTGGGCATGGCCACGATGTTCATCCTCTATATGTTCATCCTGCTCTATGGCCAGATGGTGATGACCTCCATAATCGAAGAAAAAAACAACCGTGTGCTTGAGCTCGTCGTATCGTCAGTGAAGCCCACATATCTGATGATGGGCAAGATCCTCGGTATCGGCTTTGTGGCCATCACCCAGATATTGATATGGGCTGTACTTTTAGTGGCCTGCTCGATATGGCTGATGCCTGTGCTGATGAATGCTGCCGCCGATTCGGCTGATCCGTCATTCATCCAGGCCATGAGCCAGCTTGGCGATACCGGATTCATGGTGATGCTGTTCGGCTGCCTGGTGCTCTTCCTCATAGGTGGCTACCTCTTCTATTCGTCGATTTATGCCGCCATAGGGTCGGCAGTCGACAATATCCAGGATGCGTCGCAGCTCCAGACCATAGCGATCGTGCCCATCATCATCGCTCTGGTGATATCCACCACTGTGGTCAACGACCCCAACTCATCCTTGGCCGTATGGTGCTCCATCATTCCCTTCACCTCTCCCATGGTGATGATGGCACGTCTGCCCTTCGGCATCCCCGGCTGGGAGACCATAGTATCGCTCGTGGTGCTCTATCTGAGCTTCATAGCCATGATATGGCTTTCGGCCAAGATCTACCGTGTGGGTATATTCATGTATGGCAAGAAACCGTCCTTTGCCGAACTGATCCGCTGGGCGCGATATAAATAATGGATACCCCCACTTGGATCGAGATAGCAAGCTTCAGCTCGATACCCGAAGCTTATATCGCCAAAGGCCGTCTTGAGTCGGAAGACATCCCTGTGGTGATCAACAATGCCACCATCGCATCCGTATATCCGATGACCGACACCTGGGCGCCACTCCAGCTGCTCGTGCCGGCGGAGCTGAAAGACAAAGCGCTCCGGATTCTCGAAAAATAGCTTTCCGCCGCCAACCAAAAAGGGAGAAACGTTGTTCTATCATAAAAAGTAGAATAACGTTTCTCTCTATCATTATGGACAATACAACAATGCAGCCTTACGTAGATGCGCTCAGCGCACAAAAGGCACAATTACAGACCTATGCTACACGGGGGTTCCAGGCCATAGCCATCCCCACACTTTTTGCCGATACAAGCTCTCACAAGAGCAATTTCCTCACAAAATCCGCCACAGTATTTCTCGTGATAGGTATCATAGCT
>CANSGE010000092.1 GCA_947646295.1 uncultured Bacteroidales bacterium | reverse complement strand
CCGCTCACCTCGACACTGCCAGTGTCGCGCTCTAGCCAGATGAGCTAGTACCCCGATTTTGCTTCGCAAAGGTAGATATTTATTTTGCGTTATGCAATAGTTTTTATGCTTTTAATTTAATTTTACTTTTATTTACATTTGTTAGTTTATTTATGTCACTCTTTTCTTATACCTTTGCGAAAATACATATATTAATCTTATTTACCGCAATTATCACCTCTTACCCTAATGAGATTTTTGCTTCTCTTGATACCACTGCTGATGGCTTTCGCACCTATCGCGCGGGCGGATGCACTTGTGCTCGGGGCTGAGCGCACTGATGTATACATGCCGCAGCTCGAAGGCCGACGCGTGGCTCTGCTCTCCAATCATACAGGCATCTTGCCCGATGGCCGTCATACCCTCGATGTAATGCTTGAGGGCGGTATCAAGGTGGTGAAGCTTTTCTCGCCCGAACATGGATTCCGGGGCCATGCCGATGCCGGCGAAAAAGTGGCCAGCTCAGTGGATTCGCTCACCGGGCTCCCGATAGTTTCGCTCTACGATGGCTCTAAGAGCGCCCGGCACGATGTGCTCGATGACGTCGATGTGGTGGTATGCGATATCCAGGACGTCGGACTCCGCTATTATACGTATTATGCCACGATGCTCGACCTCATGAACGCAGCGGCCGCCGCAGGCAAAGCCTTCATGGTGCTCGACCGCCCCAACCCCAACGGCATGTACGTCGATGGCCCGATACTCGATATGTCGCTCCGCTCGGGGGTGGGACGCCTGCCGATACCGATCGTCCACGGCATGACCTTGGGAGAGCTTGCGCAGATGATCAACGGCATGGGCTGGCTCACCGACGGCCGCACGGTAGACCTCACCGTGGTGCCATGCCTGGGATATACCCACTCCACACGATACACTCTCCCAGTGCCGCCTTCGCCCAACCTGCGCACGATGGGTGCCATATATCTCTATCCGTCGACGTGCTTCTTTGAGGGCACTGCGGCGAGTCTCGGACGCGGTACTGACTCCCCCTTCGAGATGTACGGCCATCCCGCCTACCGTGGAGCAAGCACTTTCACCTTTACTCCACGCAGCATGCCGGGAGCCAAAAATCCGCCTCTGCTCGGCAAAAAATGCCGTGGAGTGGACCTGCGCGGCAAGCGTCCCGACGATGTGATAGCCGCTGGTATAGACCTCTCATATATAATCGATGCTTATAAGCACACTCACCTGGGCAAGCGCTTTTTCACCAACTTCTTTGATCTGCTGATGGGCCGCCGCGATGTACGGCTCATGATCATGGATGGCTGCACCGCCGACGAGATCAAGGCTTCGTGGAAAGACGACGTGGACGACTTCCGCCGCCGCCGCGCTCCCTATCTGATATATCCCGAATGATATGACGCTCCCCTGGCTCGTAATATTGACAATCGCCGGCTACTTCGCACTGCTCATGATAGTGTCGAAGATAGCGTCGCGCGGCTCCGACAATGCCACTTTCTTCACCGGCAACCGCCGTGCCCCCTGGCCGGTGGTGGCCTTTGCCACGATCGGCTCGGCCATATCGGGTGTGACATTCATCTCCGTGCCGGGCATGGTGGCAGGCAAAGGCTACGCATATCTGCAGATGGTGCTCGGCTTCATCGTGGGATATGTGCTGATAGCATTTGTGCTTGTGCCGCTTTTCTACCGCCGCAATCTCGTGACCATCTACGGATTTCTCGAGGAACGCTTCGGCACGCGCTCCTACCGCAGCGGCGCATGGCTTTTCTTCATATCCAAGATGCTCGGTGCCTCGGTGCGCTTCTTCGTGGTATGCGCAGTGCTGCAGATGCTCGTATTCGGACCGCTGGGCATACCATTCGTATTCAATGTAATAGCCACCATTGCGCTCATCTGGCTCTATACGATGCAGGGCGGTGTCAAGACAGTGATATGGACTGACACGCTCAAGAGTTTCTGCCTGATAATGTCTGTGGTGCTTTGCATCTATTTCGTGGCCCGCAATATGGGCCTTGGTGCAGGTGATATCGCCGGGGCGGTGGGCGCGCATCCGTCGGCCAGGATGTTCTACTTCGACGATCCTATGAGCGGCCTCTACTTCTGGAAACAATTCATAGCCGGCATATTCATGGCCATCGCCACCACGGGGCTTGATCAGGACATGATGCAGCGCAATCTCGCCTGCCGCGACTCGCGCCAATCGCAGAAAAACATGATTGTGAGCGGTGTGATGCAATTTTTTATCATCGCGCTGTTCCTGATACTTGGCACGCTGCTGCTCATGTACGTCGACCGCCTCGGCATAGCCGTGCCGCAGAAGACCGACGAGCTTTTCGGCCTTGTGGCCACACACGACAGCATGCCCGTGATAGTCGGGGTGCTCTTCGTGCTGGGGCTTGTCGCTGCCGCCTACTCCGCCGCCGGGTCGGCGCTGACGTCGCTCACCACTTCATTCACCGTCGATATCCTGGGCGCGCACCGCAGCGGCGACGAAGCCCGTCTGACACGCGTGCGCAAGGCAGTGCATGTGGCCATGTCGGTTGTGATGGGCGCTGTCATCATCGTATTCTACTACATCAGCGAGGAAGACGCCATCTCGGCCGTCTATACCCTCGCCTCATATACCTACGGCCCTATCCTTGGACTCTTCGTCTACGGACTGGCATCGCGCCGCCCGGTGCGTGATGGCCTGGTGCCGGTGGTATGTCTTGCGGCTCCGGGCCTGTCGTGGCTGCTGCAGTGGTGGCTCCGGGAGGCTTTCGGCTATCAGACGAGCTTCGAGCTGCTCATCATCAACGCTGTAATCACCATCGGGGGGCTATACGCCCTCAGTGCGGGACGCCGACTGTGTGCCGCACGCTAAAAAATATATCTTTTTTCAACCATTGTCTGTAAAACAACATTATGGCAAGAGAAAGTTTAAATAGATGTGTATGGCTGGTGGACACCATCAAGCGCTACGGGCGTATCACGCGCCGCGAACTGAACGAATGTTGGCAACGATCGGCCTACTCCAATGGCGAGCCTCTCTCGCGACGTACATTCTGCAACCACCGCGATGCCGTGGAAGAATTGTTCAACATCCGTATCGAGTGTGACCGCAACACCTACGAATACTACATAGCCAACGAGGACGCACACTCCCAGAGCATGACCAACTGGCTGCTCAACTCCATGACGATGAACGACGTGCTGGCCGCATCGAGCGACGTGGCCGACCGTATCTTCGTGGAGGACGTCCCCTCGGCCCGCGAGCACCTCTCCACCGTCATCGCCGCCCTCAAGGAGCATCATCCGCTGCGCTTCACATATCAGCCCTACTCGCGCAGTATCGCCACGACGGGTGTGGTGCTGGAGCCTTACTTCGTGAAGCTTTTCAAACAGCGCTGGTACATGATAGGGCGACACCAGACCGAAGACCGCATCAAGACCTACGCCCTCGACCGCATGCGCGACGTGCAGACCCTCCCCTATCATTTTGAAGATGACCCGGCATTCGAGCCGGCCAACTATTTCAAAGACTCATACGGCATCGTGGTGACCCAGAGCGAAGTGCGCCGCGTGGTGCTCAAAGTAGACTCGCGCCAGGCCAAATACTTCAACGCCCTGCCCCTGCATCCATCGCAGAATGAATCGATACACGACTCCTACTCGCTCTTCGAATACCGCCTGCGCATCACCGACGATTTCGTGCAGGAACTGCTCGCCCATGGCCCGCGCGTGACCGTGCTCGAGCCTCCCGAGCTGCGCGCTCGCATGCAGAGCGAGCTATCACGAGCCCTTGCAGCATACGACGAATAATCTTCTACCCTGAAAAACTCGTTTCTGATCCTCTCACTTTCGATTCTTATTGTACTATTCCTCTCCCCCGCATCTCTCCGATTGCGGGGTTTTCTTGTCGTTCGCCACTTTTCATGCAAAAAATGTTGCATAAATAGATATTTTGCGTACATTTGTCAAAAAACTATTTCAGATGAAAAGAAACCTTTTAGCCCTTGCAGGCGCCACATTGCTTGCCATTGTTGCCTCAGCCGACGCTTCGGCGGCACTCCCACGCACCACTCTCGCACGTACAGTCAGCCCGGCACGAGCCGCACGTGCCGCCGCGCAGGCCGCCGGTGAAATCATCACCGAAGCCGACGGCCGCACCGAAATCTATTCGCGCAGCTCCACAGCTATCGCCCCGATGGGCAACTATCCTGCCGATACTGAAGATTACGGCTACGCCGGCATCATCACATTCGGAGCGGATGGCGATGTATATCTCAAGAATCCATTCTCGCAATTTCCCACCGGCACCTACCTGCACGGCACATCCGACGGCTCCACCATCACCATATCTCTGCCGCAGGATATCATGGATTTCCATCCTGAAGGCTTCGACGAATCATATCTTCTCAAGGTGAAGCTCCTGACATTCTCCGACGACGGTGAGGAAATCATCGACGCCCCCTCGCAGACTCTCACGCTCACAGCTTCCGAGGGCGGCTGGGCCATGACAGACGACAGTGTGATCCTGGCCATGGTATTCGACGACGGCGTTTGGACAGGCTTCGGCGAAATGAGTATGTACTACGCTCCGCTTGACGCCACTGTAAATACCGCTCCGGCCGATGCCCGCTACACCGAATGGGCCATGACATACGAAGGGCTGGGCCACTTGGTAGACATCGCGTTCGCCGGTGATAAATGCTATATCCGCGGCTTCCTCGACACCGAGTCGGGCTCGCTCGCCCCGATCGTGGGCAATGTCACCCCGAAGGGCATATCGCTGCCGTCACCTCAGTTTCTGGGAGTGAACGACGACAATAATTATCTCACCTACTTCTATGGCGGCGATATCAAGCGCACGTACATACCGGAATACAATACCACGGTCACCTCATTCCTCCCTTCTGAGAGTCTTGACTTCAGCCTCGGGACAGACGGCACATATACATCGGCACAATCGGCCATGTTCACCCCGTATACGGATCTGAAAAGCGACTACTTCTGGGCCATGAATACATACGAGACACCATCGCTGGCTCAAAACAATGTATCGTCATACGTGCCCGCCGATCCCTCCGTGGCCGACTATATGTATTACCCCTCGTATCAGTTTGGCTATGTGTCGTTTGATATCCCGATGCTCAACGTCGACGGCCAGATCCTTGATTCATCGCGCCTTTACTACAATATCTATATCGACGACGAGATTTTCACCCTCTATACGGATGAATATCCTCTGCTGACGGAAGATCTCACCGATATACCCTATGATTTCGCCGATGGCAACGGCATCACGGGCGATATCAAAATCGAAGGCTCGAAACATACCATCATGCTCTATCAGGAAGGTATCGAGAGCATAGGTGTGGCTTCATTCTACGAAGCGCCCGACGGCAAGACCTACTATTCGGAAATCGTCCAGGCCGATACCGCCGGCATAGCCGACGTGACCACAAGCGACAGCCGCATAGCATCCGAGCAATATCACGACCTGACGGGACGCCCGGTGGCCGCACCCGCTAAAGGGCAGATATATATCCGCACCGTCACATACACTGACGGCACCACAAAATCACACTTAGTAAGATAAATCCTTATAAATCAAGTAAATCAGGACGTAGGAGGCGTGTGCGGGCGAGAGCCTGCTCATGCTTCCACTCGTCTATACGGGCTTCGTGTCCGGAGAGGAGTATGTCGGGCACACGCCAGCCCTTGTACTCAGCGGGACGGGTATAGATAGGCGGCTCAAGCAGATTGTCCTGAAACGAATCGGAGAGAGCGCTCTGCTCGTCGCCGATGGCGCCGGGAATGAGACGCACGATGGCGTCGGCGATGATGGCTGCGGGGAGCTCGCCGCCGGTGAGCACGTAGTCGCCTACGGAAATCTCGCGGGTGATCAGATGCTCACGTATGCGGTAGTCGATACCCTTGTAGTGTCCACACAGTATTATGATATTTTCGAGCATGGATAGCGAATTGGCCATGCGCTGGTTGAACACCTCGCCATCGGGCGCGGTGAAAATCACTTCATCATAGTGGCGCTCGGCCTTGAGGGCTGAGATGCAACGGTCGACAGGCTCGATCTGCATGACCATGCCGGCATCGCCGCCGAAGGGATAGTCGTCGACTTTGCGGTGCTTGTTTGTGGTGTAGTCACGGAGATTGTGCACGTGCAGTTCGGCAAGTCCCTTGTCGCAGGCACGTTTGAGTATGGAGCATCCGAGAGGTGATGTGAGCATCTCGGGTAGTACGGTGATAATATCGATGCGCATATTGTAACTAAAGGAAAATATTTCTGAAAATCCACCATGCCACGATGGCGGCTGCGATGATGAAGGGCGCCGGAGTGGAGTAGAGGTATCGGCGCAGCCGGGGCGGATCGGCGAGATACAGGATGATGAGCGGCGCGGCTATGAAAAGTGCGGGATTGAAATCCCAGGCCGATGCTATGTCGCCCCGGAAGATTGCATGGATGGCGCGCTGTGTGCCGCATCCGGGACAGTCGTATCCGGTGAGACGCCTGAAAATGCACTGGGGCGCGGGGGATGTGACCGGATCAACGAGCGCAAGCCATGCAGCCAGCCCTGCGGCCACGGCAGCCAGAATCACTTTCAGCCGCAGGCTCACAGGAAGAATATGAGACTGAGCGGTAGGGCGAGTATGCCGAAAACGATTGACAGGATGACGAGCCACTCTGTAGCAGCCGACATGCGCTGTGCGCCGGCAAAGTCGCCGCTATTGTATTTTGAGTTGGATATGGCTCCGGTGATGATTGCGGCAATCGAGAATGGCGTGCAGCATAGCAATGTGAGCAGTATCGACCATACGAAATATGTGGACGGGCGTGCGGGCGCGCACTCTGATGCGGGCGCCGTGGCTTGCTGCTGCACGGAAGCCGCGGGCTGAAAAGCCTGTGCGGGGGCGAAAGCATCGGCAAACATCTGAGCTGTGGCCGGAGCCTGCGCCGCGGGAGTCCATTGCGGGAGTCCGTCGTACCATACGGGTGTATCGGGCCGCAGGGGTAGCTGCGAGAGCTGGGCCAATTCATATGGACCCTGCTGTACACCGTTGAGATATATCCAGATTTTCATTGCAAGATAGGGATGTGGGTATTGAAAAAACGGTGTGCGACGGAGCATCCCGCGCTCCGTCGCCACCGCGCTTTGTACGGTTTAGAAGAATTTGGTCTCGCTACCGAGGATATCGGAGAGGAGATTGTTGGCCAGACGCGATGCGCCGAGGCGGAAGTATTCGTTGGTGAGCCAGTCCTGGCCCAGCACTTCCTTGATGACGGTATAATACTTCACGGCGTCTTCGGTAGTAGCTACGCCACCTGAAGCCTTGAAGCCGATGCGTATGCCGGTCTGATCGTAGTATTCCTTGATGCACTGAGCCATCACATATGCTGCTTCGAGTGAAGCTCCGGGGAAATCCTTGCCGGTGGATGTCTTCAGGAAGTCGGCTCCTGAATACATGGCCAGGATCGAGGCTTTCTTGATATTTTCGGCAGTCTTGAGGGCACCTGTCTCGAGTATGACTTTCATGCGGGCATCGCGGCAGGCGGTCTTCTGCTCGGCGATTTCGTCGCACACTTCCTCATAGTCGCCGTCGAGGAAGTTGCCGACGTTGAGCACGATATCGATTTCATCGGCGCCACCGGCCACAGCAAGGGCGGTCTCGGCAATCTTCACCTCGATGAAAGTCTGCGAGGAGGGGAATCCGCCACTCACGCAGCATACATCAACCTTGCTCACATCAAGCACGGTGCGCACTATCTGGGCGAAGTTGGGGTAGGTGCAGATGGATGCTACATTGTTGAGCATGGGGTACTCCTCATCGAAGGCATTGACACGCTCTACGAAATCGGCTACAGAGCGGGGTGAGTCGGTAGTCTTGAGAGTGGTGAGGTCGATGGTATTGAAGAGAAATTTATATACTTCAGTATTGTTGTTTTCCTCAAAGTGTTCAGCGAGAATTTTATCGACAGCCTGTTTCACGGCTGCATCATCGGCAAGGACACTGCTCTTGGCGATGGCATCATTGTATTTATCGCTCATAGTAGTTAGGTATATTGAATTAAGTTAACTTATCATTGTTAAGGTGGCGGAGGGCATCGCGGCGGGTCTTTTTGTCGAGATTGCGGTGGAAAGCTTCGGTGAGATCCACTCCGGTCTGATTGGCGATGGCCATGGTGACCCATATCAGATCAGCGAGCTCGTCGGCGAGGTCATCCTGCTCTCCGGGCTTGAATGACTGGTCGCCGTAGCGGCGCGCCATGATGCGTGCCACTTCGCCGGTCTCCTCGGCCAGAATGGCCATATTGGTGAGGGGCGAGAAGTATCGCACGCCGATGGTGCGTATCCATTCGTCGACGGTGCGCTGGGCATCCTTTATGGTAATATCTTGCTGCATGTCATTAGCTAAACGCACAAAGATACAAAATTTCTTTTCAGCTACCCATTATTTTACAAAAAAAAGCAGGACCGGCTGGTCCTGCTTTTCAAGAGGGGAAAATCTTGGGTGGACTTATTTCACATAGATTTTGGTAGAAGTTGCACCCTGGCGCTTGATGTAGAGGCCGGGGATGAGGTTTTCAGGATCGACCTTGAGGCCACTTACGGTATAGTATTCGGCCTTGGCATCGGAGTCGGCGATGACATCGCTGATGCCGGCACCGGGGATTTCGATCTCGGAGAGGTCAATGCCACGGATGTTGTTGAAGCGGTACCAGGGATCGGCGCTTTCATAGTCCTTGACGTGATCCTGGGGCACAATGAGTGTGGCGCCGCTATATGTAGCGGTGTCAAAAACTCCGGATGTAGCAGCCGGGGGAACGTCGGTGTATAAAGAGATGCTTTTAAGAGCGGGGCAAGAGGCGAAAGCTTGTTCATCGATTGATGTTACGCGTGTAAGCATCACTACCGACTCCAGATATTTGTTATCAGCACAGAGGCCGCGTGCTATCACATCAATATTGATAGGAAGCTCGAGTGATGTAATCTTGGTAGCATAGAATGCCTGATCACCTAATACGAGAAGTGTGGTCGGGAGAGAAATTGACTTAAGCTCGGAGAGACCAAAAGCCCCCAAACCGATATACTTGGCATTTTCGGGCACTGTAATTGAGCTGACGGATGATTGGAGGAAAGCATTTGTACCGATATACTCGATCTGCGAGGGGAGGTCCATATCGAAATCCTTTGATTTGAATACCTCAGCTCCGATGGCGGTGACAGAGTAAAGCTTACCATCGTGCATCACGCGGCTGATGATATTGTTGTCGGAGGTCTTGAGCAGGGCTGCGCAGCGGTCGTTGTAGGCGCAATACCAATTGCCGTCTTCCTCGAATACCGAAATATTCTCAGCATCGACAGCCGATGCGGGCATGAAGAGA
>CANSGE010000091.1 GCA_947646295.1 uncultured Bacteroidales bacterium | reverse complement strand
CTTGTGGAGTGATTCGCCCGAAGAGTCGAGTGAGAGAGTCACCTCAGTGCCTGAGATGTGTACATTGATCATCACGTCGGCGTCCTGAAGGCGTACACCGGGCCGCTGGTCTTCGCCGAGGCGATCCTTGAACCAGTCGACTATGGCGTCCTTTACGCGATAAGTCACGAAGCGGGAGTGTTTGAATTCGTCGCTATTCGCCACAGTATCAATGGCGAAAGTCTTGTCGGGTGAGAGGAAGCGGCTCCAATCCACCTCCTTGACATGGTCGTAGAGACTGTCGGCGTCTTTGGCGCGGAATTTATGGAACGGTTTGAGTATACGGAGAGCTGTCCGGCATTGCATATTAGCCCGGTAGAGAGTTTCGAGCGAGCCTTCGAACGACACCATACGACGGCCCGGCTGCACATTTTCTGCGCCCAAATCGCGCAATTCCTCGGCCAGAACTTCTTCCAATCCCTGGAAGGTCTTGGCCACCAATTCAAACTTTTCTTCCA
The DNA here is from genome assembly GCA_947646295.1 of uncultured Bacteroidales bacterium. Classification (GTDB taxonomy): domain Bacteria; phylum Bacteroidota; class Bacteroidia; order Bacteroidales; family Muribaculaceae; genus CAG-873. Next base: position 8,940 of record CANSGE010000091.1, on the reverse strand, counting down.
TGAACGATGATATTTGGCGCAAAGGTACAACAAATTTTGGAGTCATTGACCATGAATTACAGATTTTATGCGTAACTTTGTCGATTATAAACGTAATCCCGATTATGCGATGACACAATCTCAAGAGCGCTGGACCGAAATCGAACACCTCCCCGAATGGGACGAGGAATTTTACAATGTGTACACAGCCAAGAAGTTCGGCAAATGGGTCATGCTTAAGACTCTGCGCCCCGAATTCAAGGACGATGAGAAGATGCAGGAGATGATCGAGCGCGAATTTGACACGCGATACAATCTTGCTCATCCGCATATCGTGATGATCAACGACTTTGAGGATGTGCCCGGGGTAGGGCGCTGTATCATCACCGATGACGTGTACGGCGACTCCCTCGCAAAGCTGATACGGGAGGGTAAACTGACTGATGCGCATATCGATAAGTTGCGTCACCAGCTCGTGGATGCACTTGAATACATCCAGAACAATCATCTCGCCCACCATCCCCTGCGCCCTGAGAACATCATCTTCACCGAGAATATCGGCAATCTGAAGCTGATCGACGTGGGCTTCGAGCAACGCGCCAACCTCACCCCGGCCGATACGGCCCAGGATATCTACAATTACGGCCTGGTGCTCCGCCAGGCGCTTGATGCCGTGCAGAGCCAGGACTCCAACCTGCGCCACATCGCCGACAAATGTCTGCAGCCGCGCCCGCGCAACCGATACCGCGATATGCAGCAGCTCCATCTTGCTCTTGAGAACCGCCGTACGAAGCGTCTCTATATATCGATAATCATTTTCCTCGCGTTGATGGTATTCATCCTGCTATGGCTTTCGTCGCCGTGGCGCCCGGAACCCGTCAACCCCGAACCTCAACTGATACATACCGAACAGACAAATGGCAATTAATGTCACACCGATAGACCATAGCGATAAGAAAGCGCTCAACGAGTATGTGCGCTTCGGTATCGACCTCTACAAAGGCAATCCCTGCTTCGTGCCCCCCCTGATAATGGACGAGGTGGCCACACTTGACCCGAAGAAAAATCCCGCGTTCGACCACTGCTCGGCGCAGTCGTTCATGGCATACCGCGACGGTAAGCCGGTGGGGCGCATCACGGCGATCATCAATGATATCGTGAATCAGAAACACGGCGAGAATGCCCTGCGTTTCGGCTTCGTGGACTTCATTGACGACCCGGAGGTAGTGGATGCTCTCTTCGGGGCGGCCCGCGACTGGGGTCAGGCCCGCGGTTGCACATCCATGATCGGGCCGATGGGCTTCTCAGATCTCGACCATGAGGGTATGCTCATCGAAGGCTTCGATGAAATGGGTACCATGGCCACTATATACAATTATCCGTACTATCAGCGCCATATGGAGCGCCTCGGCTTCCGGAAAGACGCCGACTGGATCGAATTCCGCATCAAAATCCCGGATTCGGTGCCTGACAAATACATGCGTGTGGCAAATATCGTACAGCAGAAGTTCAAGCTCAAAACAGTCAAATTCACCTCGCGCAAAAAAATCAAGGAACAGTACGGCCAGGCCCTCTTCCGCCTCATCAATGAGGCTTATGCCGACCTCTATGGCTTCTCGCCGCTCACACCGCGGCAGATCGACTATTACATCGACGAGTATCTCGGTATCCTGCGCCTGCAGGATATCAGCGTGATCGTAGATGAAAATGACGAACTTGTGGGGGTAGGTATATCCATGCCGTCGCTCTCGGCTGCTCTGCGCCGCTCAGGGGGCAAGCTTTTCCCTACCGGCTGGTATCATCTGCTGAAGGCCATACGTGGCAAGGTCGACGTCGTGGACCTCCTGCTCGTGGCTGTCAAGCCGGAGTATCAGTCGCGTGGCGTCAACGCATTGATATTCTGTGACCTGCTCCCGGGCTACATAGCCAACGGCTATAAATATGCCGAATCAAATATTGAACTCGAAGATAATGCCGAGGTGCAGAAACAATGGTCGTACTTCGAACACCGTCAGCACCGCCGCCGCCGTGCATGGCGTAAACCCCTGTAAAGTATGAATAAAATCATTTCCGACATACGTGCGCGGCTCTCCCGCGTGAAGCCGACGCGCTGGGCGCGCTTCGGCCTGGTTTCAGCCATCTTTTTCCTCTGGGTCGCATGGCTCGGCAACTGGTGGGTGGCGCTGGCCTGGTTTCTGCTCGTGGATATCTATCTGCTGGGCTATATACCTTTCACCTGGTGGAAAAAGTCGAAAAGCAAGACTGTGCGCAGCGTGATGGGATGGGTCGATGCCATCGTGTACGCTCTCATACTTGTGTACTTCATCTTCGCATTTGTAGGTCAGAATTACCAGATACCGTCGTCGTCGCTTGAAAAAACGCTGCTCACGGGCGACTATCTGTGGGTCAATAAGGTGATTTACGGCCCGCGTGTGCCGATGACTCCGGTACATCTGCCGCTTGTACACAATAAGTTGCCTATACTCGGTACAGATTCCTATCTCGACTCGCCCTCGCTTGCATATCACCGTCTGAAGGGCATCCGCCGGATTGAAACCGGTGACATAGTGGTGTTCAATTTCCCTGCCGGCGATACTGTGGCCACACGCTACGAGGAGACTCCGGAGTATTACGATATATTGGTGGAACGCTTCGGGCGCGAATTTATCGCGGCACATCCCGAACGCTTCGGCGAGATAAAATACCGCCCTGTGGACCGTCGCCAGAATTTTGTGAAACGAGCCGTCGGGCTTCCGGGCCAGCGTCTGAGCATACGTCGTGATACAATCTACATCGACGGTGTGGCGCAGGCTATGCCCGAGCACGTGCAATTCAACTATTTCCTTGCATCATCCCGCGCCCTTGACGATGATCTGCTTCATGATCTCGGGATCGCTGCCGGTGATGTGGCTGCTCTGAATTATTCGCCTGAGGAGCGCCGCAATCTCTCATATTGGCTCCCGGCTGCCGCGACTTCGCCCTATATCTATGCTCTGCCGCTCACTCAGGAGATGATAGCACAGCTCAAAGAGCGCGGATACAATGACGGGACATTCAAGGTCAATGAAATCATGCCTGTGGGCAACGACCGTGCTTCGCTTTTCCCGCAGGGTGTATCGCAGGACTGGACTCTCACGGACTACGGCGGCGAAAACGGTCTGCTCATCCCCGCCAAGGGTATGACTGTCGAACTCGATTCGACGGCGTGGTATACCTACCGACGCGTGATCCGCAATTACGAGGGACATACAGATGCCTATCTTGCCCCCGACGGCAAGGTATACATCGATGGCAAGCCTGCGCCTACCTATACTTTCGCTATGGATTATTATTTCATGATGGGTGACAACCGCGACCGGTCGCAGGACTCCCGATTCTGGGGATTCGTGCCGGAAGACCATATCGTAGGCTCGCCGATGTTTGTGCTCATATCATTCGACAAAGACCGCAGTATCTTCAACGGCGGAATCCGCTGGAACCGTATCTTCCTCGATGCCAACCCCGACAAGTAGCCCGCTGCTGCGGTATCCTGAGCGTGCGGCGCTGTTGCCGTCGCTCTACATGGCTCCCGCGGCCTATTATGCCGCGGCGCTGAGCTACGGACGTGTGGAGATTGATGATGCGATCCGCTACGACAAGCGGCGCAAAGAGGTGCACCGCTGCGCTATAGTGGATGCCCGGGGCCGCTTGCAGCTTACGGTGCCCGTGAGTGTGCCGCATGGCGTGCATGACCGGGCGTTGCGATGGTCGGATGTCGAGGTATCGAGTCACGGTGGCTGGTGGAATGTGCACCGTACAGCACTCGAAAGCGCATATGGGCGCACTCCTTTTTTCGAATTTCTTATCGACCGTTTCGCTCCCGTGCTCCGGTCGCCCGAGCCAGGGCTGACGGTGACTGAGCTCAACCGCCGCGCGCACGATATAATACTGAGCATACTCACCGGATGGAACGGCGAGTATGAGTGCGATATTCCGGCCAAGGATACGGATGATTTCCGAAAATTCAATTTTCAGAGCGTTGAAATGCGGCCTTACAGGCAGATACGCGCCTCGCAATTAGGCTTTTGCGAGGGTCTGTCGGTGCTTGATATGATTTTCAATTTAGGGCCGGCTACGCTCAATGCACTCCGTGAGCCCGATATCAGATCCGCTGAAGGTATTCAGTGAGGTTTGTCTCGCGTTCGAGGCCGAGCTTTTTGCGCAGGCGGTAGCGTGTCATCTCCACACTCCGGTATGAAATGTTGAAGAGCGGGGCGATTTCTTTGCTCGACAATCCCATCTTGATGTAGCAGCATACGCGCAGCTCCGTAGGCGTGAGCGCCGGATGCCGCTCGATGAGTTTCTTGGTAAAATCCTCGTAGGCGAAGTCGAAATTGTGCATGAACGACTTCCAATCGTCATCGTGGCTGATATTGTCGCGTATCAGGGCCTGGATCTGGCCAATCTGCAGTGTTATCTCGCGTGGAGCCGAGCCTGATTCGTTCAGACGGTCGAGGCGGTTGGATATTTCGAGCAGAATTTCGTTTTTGCGCACCACATTCATTGTGATATTGCTCAATTCTTCTGTCTTATGCTTGATATCCAGTTCGAGCTGGCGGCCTTTGAGATTGGCGATCTCGTTCTCTTTTTCAAGCGCGTCCTGGCGTGCTTCGCGTTGCATATTGGCCATTTCCGACTCTTTTCGGATGGCAACGCGCATGGATGCACGGCGCGAAATCTCTCCTACAAAGCGGAATATGCCATAGCACAGGGCCAGGAAAAGTATCGTATATATGATTTTTGCCGTGGTGGAGCGATACCAGGGAGGCATGATGGAGAATTGCAAGACCTGCTCGTCGGTGCGGTGTGTATAGTTATTGTACGCGCGCACGCGCATGCGGTATTTGCCTTCGTGGAGCTGTGTATATTCCTTGGATGTTGCCGAAGTGAAGTTGCTCCAGTCCTTGTCGTAGTTTTCGAGGTAATAGCTGAAAGAAACGGCGTTGTCGGAGCGGTATTCGGTGCAGGCAATCTCGAAACGCAGTGAATTGTTAGCGAAATCAAGTTCAATATCGGGCAAAACACCGGTGGGCGATGCCACGGCAAGCAGTGAGTCGCCATTGGCGTAGATGCGCGAGAAGAATAGCTTTGGCGAGCCCTTGTAGTGGGGCTTATGGTCAAGCGCCACATCGTAGAATCCCTCCTGACATGAGACTATAAGGCGTTGGTCGGAGAGGAATGTAAAGTCCTCGAAGCCGGGGATGAGCTGGCTCTTCATCGGGCAATACGAAAGAGTGTCGAGCACGGGGCGGCCATCAAGCGAGAGCGATGAACGGCCGATGCTTGAGCCGGAAGCATACCATATATCGCCATTCGGCGCGGTGTGGATGCGGGCCGAGGAGTATGTGGCAAGCCGATTGTTGAGTGCGGTGTCGGGGAGCATATGTTCGCCATCGGGGGCGAGGCGGTAGAAGCCGCCTTCGGTCGAGAAAACGATTTGTGAGCCAAGTCTGTTGACGCCGTTATTGTGGTTGGTAGGCAAGCCTTGTTCTGTATTGAAAAAGCGTGATTCGGTCACTACGCGGCGCTTAGGGTCGATTTTCAGGCGGTATATACCTTTTAGCCAGTGCGCGATCCAGACATTTCCCTGCGCATCCTCGGCGAATTTGCCGCCTATGTCGTGATATCCCTCTACCTGACCGAGAGATTGCCAGCCCGCAGAGGTGCGGTGCAGTATGTACAGGGCCTCGTAGCTCGAAGCGAGAGCATATTCGGGATCAGAGGCGAGCGGGCGTATGCACCATGTGCCGGGGATTCCCTCGATTTCGCGGAAGGAATTGCCGCGGCCATAGCTGATACCGGTGTCCGAGCAGATGAAAATGTCGCCGTCAATTTCAGTGATGTCCCAGATCTGCCCCGATATGCAGGCATTGGCCGAGGGAGGCACCGGTGAGCTGGTGCGTGGCACCGGCATGGTGAAGAGTCCCTGATTAGTACCGAGGTAGAGGGTATTGTCGCTTACGTGCGCCGCGTATCCTGCACCGAAGGATGTAGATGTACCGAGCAGATTATACACCGGCGAATTGACCAATACGAGGTCGATGCCATTGTCAAGCCCGAGCCAGAGATTATTGTCGCGGTCGAAATACATTGACAGCACTGTATTGTTCTGCAAACCTGTCATGGTATTGCTATACGTGAGTCGTCCGGAGCTGAAATCCTTGGTCACTACGCCGTTGCGTACGGTGCCGAAAGCGTATTTTGACCCCGAATTTGTGGCGCAGAATACTTGATTCTCTTTCAGGAAATCGTCGAACTCAGTATTGTATTTCGTGATATTCTGATTTTGGGCGAGAAACAGGCCATCGAAATCCGTGACGATGAGCAGCCCGGTATTATAAGGCAAGATGCTCTGGATACGCTTGTTGTGGATAGCTTCGTTGCCCGGGAGAGCGATGGGGCGCCCGTCGCGCAGCTCGTACAGGCCGCGGTTGTGGAGCGCCACATACAGTTTGTCGTCTATCAAGGCCGATGCGGTGACTCTCTCGGGCAGTGGGATATTGAATAGGGTAGAGCCGTTGTAGCCTATGACATCGCGGTCGGCTATGAACCATATCGTAGAGCCGCTTTTGTGGATATGCCATATTTCTTTGAGAGATTGTGCGGGTGTCTGGAGCAAATGTGTCAGCGTGTGGTAGCGCATACGCCCGGTTATTGAGTCCGGTTCCTGATAGCCGAATTCATCTGACGCTCCGAGATAAATGCGCGGGTGACGCGCGTCCGTACCATAATCTACAAGAATCGAGCGTATGGTCGAGCCATTAGGTACGCCCGAGAGCCCCCATTCGCTGCCATTATATTTGAGCAGGCCGTTCTTATTTCCGAAATACATCCGGCCCACGCTGTCTTGTGTGATGGCCCACGTCTGCGAGCCGCCGCCATGTGCCGCACGGGGGAATGATCGTACGCCGGGGTAATTTGCCCGGGCGGTCGAGCATACGATGAAGAGTAGTATTGTGAGGATTATTCTCATGAATTTTGGGGTAGAGGGGGCGTTGTGTCAAACTCAACTTTGAGGTCTGAAATTCTTTCTGTACAAAGGTACAAAATTGTTCGCTTGTAATGTGGGTGTAGAAATATGTTTTATAACATATAATTGGTAAATATTTGTAAAACAATGTTATAAACATACATTGTAGGGTTGTTGTAGGGGTGAAAAATTGTCATTGTAGAGTTTTTGTGTAATAAAAATGCTTGACTTTAGCTACCCTTATGTATTAACTTTGCGGCAGCTAAGGCGAAATAATGAACCAATTGCAATAATCCCAATAATAACCTACCTCCTTTTTAACCATTCAAGTCTACCAAGAATCGGCATGAGAAATCAGTTACTTTTATTATTACTTTTTGTGCTGTCACTTCCCGCTTATGCGCAGCTGCGTGTAAGCGGTACTGTGACATCCGGCGACGACGGCGAGCCATTGATCGGCGCGAGCGTGCGTGTGCTGGAAGATCGGACCAACGCTGTCACGACAGATATAGACGGCAACTATATAATTAATGTACAACCCGGTCAAACATTATCATTCACATACGTCGGTTGTGACCCCTATCAGAAGAAAATCACCGAATCGCAGACTCTCGATGTAGTGCTGAGCGGTGTCAGCGAGCTCAATGAAGTTGTCGTAGTGGGTTACGGCACCATGAAAAAGAGCGACGTGACCGGCTCAGTGACATCAGTTTCGGCAGAAAACCTCCAGAAGACCCCGGCCGCCTCGCTGGCAAATGCTCTTCAGGGTCAGGCTGCCGGCGTGACTGTCAACTCTCTTACGGGACGTCCCGGCGCGAGCGCCGAAGTGCGTATCCGTGGTTTGGGTACCATCAACGGTGCGTCTCCTATATATGTAGTGGACGGTGTCATCACCGATGATATCTCATTCCTCTCCCCGAGTGATATCGCAAGCACCGAAATTCTTAAGGATGCTTCTGCAACAGCAATTTACGGTAGCCGTGGTGCCAACGGTGTGATCATCGTGACCACCAAGAACGGTCGCCAGAATGCCAAGGCGCAGATCACTTTCGACGCATATGCCGGCGTACAGCAGCGTTGGCGCAAGCTTGATGTGATGAATGCCAAAGACTTTGCTGACACATATGTGGCTATCAATGCCAATGCCCGTGCAAAGCAAATGTATGAGGAGCAAGGCTTCAATGCATGGCTCAAGACATACATGGGTGTAGGCGCATCCGCTTATTATCCCACCGTATACGATCCCGAGACCAATCCCACAGGCATCGATTACAGCTCGATCGATACCGATTGGCAGGATGAAGTATTCCGTGATGCATGGATTCAGAACTATCACCTCTCGATTGACGGCGGTAGCGATAAGTTTACCTACTCAATGAGCGGCAGCTGGTTCAAGCAGGAAGGCACAATTATCGGTTCGGACTTCAGCCGTTTCACCGGACGTCTCAACACATCATATCAGGCAACTCCCTGGCTCAAGGTCGGTGAAAATATCTCGTTCACCGCATCCGTGGCACAGAACGTATATGGCGACGGCGACAATGTGGAAAGCGCCGGTGCCAACATCCTCTCGGCCACATTCGCTATGGCCCCCTGGGATCCCGCACGTTATCCCGACGGTACCGTCAACCGCAACGGCAAGGATATGAGCGGACTCATATCTGCCGCGTCCAACTTCAAGAATGTGACCAACCCCCTCAGCATGATCGAATACAACCATCCCAAGACCCGCAACGAGCGCTGGGTAGGTAACGTATTCGCAGAAATCGAGCCTATCAAGAATCTTACTTTCCGCTCGACCTTCAGCTTCGACTACCGAATCACCACCAACCGCAACTTTGCCGATGCATACGAAGTTTCGGGCTACGACAGCCGTCAGAACAACTTCTTCTCATCAGACATGTCGCGCGCATACAATTATATTGTGGACAATATCCTCACCTACAACGGCA
>CANSGE010000090.1 GCA_947646295.1 uncultured Bacteroidales bacterium | reverse complement strand
AGAGGCTGAAATACCATCATCCGTAACCCGTATCGAGCCGGATGCATTCGATCACATCCGGGGGAAGATAACGGCCTCATGTATCAACGAAGACTACCTCGAAATCGTAGATGGGGAAGTTGTGGCATTTTTCTATCCGGACTATGAGGCTATTGAGATCACTATCCCCGAGGGGGTGACCGTGATAGGACGAGACGCTTTTAAGGACGCGCACGTCAAGAAAATAACATTGGCGAAAACGGTAAAAAAGCTCGAAGCGAGGTCAATAAGCACAAATTTTCTCACCTCAATAAAGCTCAACAAAGGTCTTGAGGAAATGTGCGAAGAATGTCTTTCCCGTACTAACCTCAAAACGCTCACTATTCCTGACACAGTCACCACAATCGGAGACAGGGCATTCCGCCAATGTCGGGAATTGACAAAAATTAAAATTGGCAAGGGTGTGACACATATCGGCCACAGTGTTTTGTTTGATTCCTCCAAACTCAAAGAGATTAATGGCAAATATGCCACCGACGACCATCTCGCATTGATTTTTGACGGCCGGCTGATTGTCTATGCCGCCAAGGCCGCCCAAGAGTCATATTCAATACCTGATGGCGTTAAAATCATAGGACGGGGAGCCTTTTTGCATGCAGGGTATCTGACCGAAGTGCATATCCCTGACAGCGTGTGCGATATAGAGTCGCAGGCTTTTGCAAGATCGGCCATCACCCGCTTCACCGGCAAATTCACGACCCCCGACAACAGATGTGTCATAGTCGGCAACCGCTTTATCGCATTCCATCACATAGAGCTGGGTGAGCCTTCCGAAACTCTGAAGATACCCGAATGCGTCACGGAAATTTGCGACGACGCATGCCGCAACAACACCGGGCTTGAGTCGGTGGAATGGCATGATGGAATAACACGTATCGGAGAATGTGCATTTATGAATGATTGTCACTTGAAGCTTCCTCCTGCCTTGCCCGCCTCGTTGGAAGAAGTGGGCAAAAGCGCTTTCGAGGAATCCATGTCGTGGAGCGATAACGCATATTTTAGAGACGGCGTTGTGGTTCCTCCAAGTGTGCGCTATATCGGTTGGAACGGATTGTACACATTTGTATTTTGGTTCTCAAGCGAGATTCCGCCGGTATGGAAATATAACCAGCGTCTTATTGTGAGGGCAATATTTGTGCCCGGACATCTGATTGAAAAGTATAAGGAAGCCTACCCTTGGTATGCCGACAGAATCCGGGAATGGGAATGCTGATATGAGCCTGACTTTAGAACTTGAAATAAAGGACGGCTGCCTGATACGCCCGATTCTCTCGGGAGAAGAGATCAAGCCCAATGTCTACCATGGATTTGAGGTCATTATTCCCGAGGATGTTGTGGAGATAGCCGACGATGCTTTTAATTCGGTGCCCGGCTTCTGTATAAGGACACTCAAACTCCCTAAAAATCTCCGTCGCATCGGACATCGCGCCTTTAAAAATGCTTTCGCCCCGCAATTCCGTTATCTGACGCTGCCAAAGCATCTCGAATTTATCGGCGATGAGGCTTTCTGGCAAAAGAATTATTTTTGGGGAGTGAAATCCATCAACGTGCCCGATAGTGTGAGGTATATTGGCTACGGAGCCTTCTTTAATTTTATAGGTCTCAAAAAGCTCAAACTCGGGAAGGGCCTCACTCACATCGGAGAGGCGTTCGTAGCCCACGGTTGGAATCTGGAATCAATTATATCTGACAATCCCGCAGTACGCTGCGATGAAAACTCACTTGTATGGCAAAACAAACTTATTGCAGTTTGGGGTGAGCTGGATTCATATACTGTGCCATCAGAAATTGAGGAAATCGGCGACCGGGCATTCACATCGTGTCGTAACATGTCATATGGGCCGAGTTTGGGTCCCAAGGAGATTATCCTGCCTGAGGGATTGCGGCGCATCGGTAACTATGCCTTTTCAGGCGTCCGCCTCCAACAACTGCATATCCCTGACTCCGTACAGGAGGTTGGCCTCAACCCGATATGTGATTGCCCCGTAAAGAAACTGTCCGGCAAATTCACCTATGATGGACGGGCTATAATTTGGGGAAATCATCTGCGCGCACATATCAGTAGCGCCGACTCAAACGAGATTCCGGATCATGTGGAAACACTTGATATATTGGCCTTCCCGACTTTACGCCAACCGGCGGCTATTGTTATCCCCTCATCTGTCAAAGAAATCGGAACAAGATGTTTCTACCACGCCAAAATTAAAGAATTGACGTTTAACGAAGGACTGCAAAAAATAGATGATGAAGCATTCTTTTGGTGTGACGGTCTCAGTGAAATAACATTCCCATCCACTCTGAAAGAACTCGGCTCTGAAACTTTCGGTTATGCTAAAAATTTAAAGGGAATTATATTTAAAGAAGCAGTTCCCCCTAAGTTTCCCGATTGTGTGATTCGACATGACAACTTCAAAGGAATAATTCGTGTTCCTGCTGACAGCATTGACGCGTATCGCAAAGCGTTTCCGGAATTGATAACTCCAACTCCGGAATATCCGGATGGAAGAATCCTCGAAATCAACGACAATTGATTTTTTACGCAACAATAAAACGGATAAACCCACACCGGGTTTATCCGTTTTCGTGTTGGTTCGCCCGACAGGGCCATAATCTCACGGGTACAAGCCCCCCCCCGGCTGCTGATGCTCCACGCCGGGCGCGCCGCCCCACAATAATTCAGTTGGCTGCCGCCGGGCTACGGTCCGGTCTCCGACTCGACGGCATCTTCCGTGTGATTCAGCAGCCGTACGAAAGACCATAAAACCATAAGTCCATAGGCTGAGGGTGTGGAGGAGTTTTTTCTATAGGAAGTATTGATGAGGAGATATGCTTGCTTCTCTGAACCGTTACGCATATTGTGTCGTGGGTCTCCGACCCTCCGTGCAACCGCGCCCACGGCTGGTCTTTGCGTTAGCCCTATAGTTTTATGGTTTTCTGGTCTTTATTGCAGCTACATTCGCCCAAAATTCCAAATTCAAAATTAGTTTAAGTTTTTCTGGTCTTTATTGCAGCCGCACTCCCCCCAAAATTCCACATTCCAAATTCAAAATTAGTTTATGGTCATTATCGCGTCGAAGCGCCGGGACGGCGCGATGTTGTGGTAAACCCCGCCTTCAGGTGGGGCACATATCCCCCCATCGCACTCAGGTTCGGAGAACCGATGTTGTGCCCCCGAAAGCACATGTTTTCTTGCCTTTATACCGGCGTAGGGCATCGCAGGCTGCTGGGGCAATGGCTTCCGCGGCTGGTCCTGAGCCGTGCTTGAGCGCGTGGCGGCCAAAATGCACTTCCCCGCCCGGCCGCCGATGCGCTATACGGACAATAAGATGTCGTAAAGTGTCAAATGCGAGCCTCCGCCGGCCCATTCACACAGATATTCACTATATTTTTTATTATCTTCTGGTAAGCTAAAGTTAAGATTTACAGACGAAAGAGCTTCCGACCTCACTACTTTTTGAGTATATTCTTTTGTATGACCCTGCCGGGGCGTATTAATTTTGTATCATCATTTAAGGTTAATTGACGACCTATAAATCTAATAGTATGAATATAAAATCTCTGAAGTACTTTTTTGTCGCATCGGTACTTTCGTTGAGCTGTGGGTCCACGGTTCACGGTGCCGATCACTTGCTCGTAGTGGGCGACGCCACATGGGGTGGATGGAGCCTTGACCGCACATCGGTAATGATAAAAAATTCCGATGATGTTTTTTCGTATACAGGCTATCTTGAGGCCGACAAAGAATTCAAATTTCTCACCGAGGCACAGTGGGATAAGACCGAATATCGGAATGCCTCCACCGACCCATATATACTTGGAGCGGGAAAGCTGCAGCTCAACGGCGCCGATCAGAAATTCAAGGTGCGTGAAAATGCCAATTATTCCATTACTTGTAATCTGAATGACATGACAGTGGTAGTGGAGAAAGCCCCCTGGCAGGCACAGCCGATATATCACAATATGCTTTACCTCGTAGGTGACGCCACTCCAGGTGGCTGGGCACTCGCAGATGCCATCCCCCTGCACCAAAGCGCTTCAGATCCATTTTTATTTTCCGGCGACGCAAGGCTCTCACAGGGCGGTATTTTCAAGATAGCTACCAACTGCTACGCCGACTATAACGAGCAGAAATTCTTTTTCCGTGACAAGGATGACAGCTCCAAGATCAGCACCGACGCCACCGACGACCGTTAATGGTCCGTCAGCTCCGACGGCTGGTACCATGTGGAAGCAGATATACGCGATATGCGTATATCTATCACACCGGTTTCAGAGTCGGACATTGCCGAACGCCGCCTATGCTGGTATGAGCCGCAGGACGCTACTCAGGACCAGGAAGTGACACTGTATTTCAACGCTGCCGCCGGCAACGCCGCCCTCAAGGGCTATACCGGCACCGTATATATATCATCAGGTATCGTGACATCTGACAATGATGACCTCTCAGGCCTCATGCATATCATCGGCAAAGATGAGACTGCCATCCCTGAAGTCTACACAATGGTGCGCTCTGAGCAGTCGCCCGATATCTACACATTGCGCATGACCCCCGAACGCTATTATGCCATCGATGCCGATACTCGTATCAAGATGCTCGGCCTTACTTTCACTTCATCCGACGAATCCCTCAAGGCCTGCGATACCGACGGAGGCATCATTTATGTGCCTTTCAGGGCAAATACGGGCACGATGTGGTATCGTCCCGAAAACGCAGCTTTCGATGAGCAGGTCACCCTGCATTTTGATGCCGCCGCCGGAAATGCCGGGCTGAAGGGTTATGAAGGAAACGTATTTGTGCATTGCGGCCTCATCACCGGCGAGAGCTCCGGTACAAGTGATTGGAAGTATCAGTCGGGCTGGCTTGACAATGACTCACGTTACCGCATGCGGCGCAGCACGGTGAATCCCGATCAATACACTATGACGTTTACCCCCGCGGCACTCTTCGGCACGGATGAGGGCACGGATGTGCGTGATATGGTCTTTGTGGCCCGCAATTCGGATGCCTCGCGTATGGGCAAGGAGGCTGATGGCGGCGATATACTCGTGCCGTTTGTCAATAGCGCCGACGACAGCTCGCGTACTCCCCTGGGACATGTCACAGGATGGTCCCGGGATGAATATTCACTCACGGTGACCACACTCAACGGGCGCCTGCAGCTTACGCCATATAATGACTATATTGTGAAAGTATTTACATCAGTGGATGCCGACGATACTCCGGAGCGGCGTTCGATGGCCGTCAGCGCATCCCCGGAAGCGCAGTTTGATGTTTCAGAGACCGATACTGAAATAATCCTTACATGTGCAGCTGTCATAGCACGCATATCCAAGTCGGATGCTCACGTTACATTCCTCAATAAATCCGGCCGGATCATGCTCGCTGAGGACGCCGGACTCGACAACAGTGCCCGGCCGCGCATGGCCACTTTCCGCGGCATGGGCGACGAGGCGTTTTACGGTGGCGGCTACAATGGCCAGCGCATCAATCACAACGGCCGCAACCTCGTCATGAACAATACCCAGACCGGCGGATGGGAGAATTCTTGGCAGGCTCCTCATAATATCTGCATACCTTTTGTTGTGTCTACCTCAGGCTACGGTCTCCTTTTCGACGATACTTACCGCAACGCACGTATCACACCCTCGGATGCAGGCACATCATATTCCTCATACAGCCCCACTCCGGTAAGCTATTTCTACATTGGTTCCGATGATGGCTCTCAAGCTTCGGTGATGGAAAATTACACCTGGCTCACCGGACGTCAGGAATTGCCCCCCTACTGGGCACTCGGCTACATGACTTCCCGCTACGGCTACAAATCACAGGCCGAAGCCGACGAGGTGATTCGCTCCATAAAGGCCGCCGGCCTCCCGCTTGACGGCATAGTGTTCGACCTCTACTGGCAGGGCGAAGGCAACAGCGGCATGGGTAATCTCGACTGGTACAAGCCCAATTTCCCCGACCCTCAGGCTATGATGGCCGGCTATGATGCGCAGGGCGTCAAGACGATCTGTATCACCGAGCCTTTCTTCACATCGGCTACCTCCAACTATATCCCCTTCCGCGATGCCGGATATTTCGCTGACGACGATGTTTCAGGCATGGAATGGCTCGGAGCTTCTCCCGTCGGACTCATTGATGCATCAAACGCGGCTGCCATGGATGCAATGTGGCAATTCTACAAGGCGCGCACTGCTGAAGGCATGGGCGGATGGTGGCTTGACCTCGGTGAGCCGGAGCGCCATGATGCCGATTCACATCACATGGGCGGCTCTGTATCGCAGATACATAATGAATTCGGAAATCTGTGGACCGAACGTGTCTACCGGGGCCTTAAGGAAGACTTTCCTCAGATGCGCCCCTTCCTGATGCCGCGCGCAGCTTGCGCAGGCATACAGCGCTACGCGGCCTTCCCTTGGACGGGCGATATCAAGCGTTCGTGGGGCGGATTGCAGGCTCAGGTGCCCGCTCTCATCAGCGCAGGTATGTCGGGCATCGGGTATATGGGCAATGACGTAGGCGGCTTCTCGGCATCTTCCACCGATCCCGAGCTTTACCTCCGATGGATCGAGATGGCAGTCTTTTCACCCATGATGCGTACACACTCAACACATCTTCCCGAGCCATATCAGAGCTGTTACGCCGAGGTACTGCCCGCCGTACGCGATTTCCTTAACATGCGCTACAGCTACCTGCCATACACATATACACTCGCATGGCAGAATGCTACATCCGGAGCTCCGCTTGCCCGTCCGGTCAATTACCATGACACATCCTCCGCCCAACCTTCATCGGCTGATTGCGGTGACCAGTATCTCTGGGGACGCGATATCCTTGTGGCTCCTGTCATGACTTCGGGTACATCCCGCCGCATCACATTCCCGCAGGGTAGCTGGGTGGATCTCGACAATTTGTCGGCCGTCTATGCCGGTGGTTCCACCATTGACTACGAAGCCCCGCTTGACAAGTTACCCCATTTCGGCCGCATGGGCTCGTTCATCACACGCTTCAGCCAAAGCACATACACTAATACACGTGATATTGACAACACACGTCTCTCCGTGACTTATCTGGCTGATCTGCGCAGCGACGATATTGCGCAAGGCATCCTCTTCGATGATGACCGCACATCCACCACATCTCTGGCCGATGGCGAGTACACTACCATATCTTTCACCGGAGAGAATACCGACAGCGGTCACCGCATCACGATATCGCAGGCAGGCAGCTATCCCGGTATGCCATCTGCGCGCGAAATTACATTCATGATACCGGCATATACCGCACCGGTCGATGCTGTATACGACAATACCAATGACGGCTTTACCAAGTATCTCTCCAAAGACGAACTTGACAAAGCTGCAGGCAAAGGCTGGTATATGTCTCCGTCCCGTGAGTTGTATGTGAAGACCACGCACCACGCCGGAGCTCGCACTGATATAAATATCTCCTCAGAAACTTCCGGAGCCTCTATCAATGGTGAGACTCCCGGGATGGTGGTCGAATATATATCTTCAAGCCGTAGTATCTCATATTCAATTCCGTCCGATATGGAGGCGCATCTTGACATCTACTCGATGGAGGGCATATGCAAGGATTTTGTCTCCGGACTTCAAGGCTCAGGCATCTATCCGCTGCGGCATCTTTGTCCCGGCGTCTATGCCGGAAAGATGGAGGCATCTTCACATGATGGCCGCACGGTCACCAAATCTGTGAAATTGCTCCTGCAATAAATCGTGCCGATCATAGTGTCAAATGGGCTTTCCTCGCGGGAAGCCCATTTGATGTTATTTATATGTTTCGATCTTTTGATCTTTCAGGTATGCCATTTGCATCTCTCGTGGAAAAACACTATTTTTGAGCCGAAAAACATCCATAACCATGAAAAAAGTATTTTTAGCCACATGTCTGCTGCTGAGCGCGGCAGCTGCTCCGGCCCAGCAGGCTATCTGGGGCGTCCCTACGCTCATTTCTCCCGAAGTCAATCCCGATAATACAGTGACATTCCGTCTTAATGCACCCGCGGCGCGCAACGTCGAGGTGACCGGCGATTTTCTACCCACGCAGAAAATCACCACACCCTTCGGCGAATTTGATGCACCCGGTACAGCTCAGCTCGTCAGAAATGATGCCGGACTGTGGGAATATACCACCTCCGCACTCGCCCCGGAGCTCTACAGCTACACATTTATCGTGGATAGTCTGAAGATCAACGACCCCTCCAATGTATACATGATCCGCGACGTTGGGTCGGTAACCAATATCTTCATGATTCCCGGCGACCGCGCATCGCTCTATGCCGTACACGATGTGCCGCATGGCACCGTGTCGCGTCAGTGGTACGACAGCCCCACGCTGGGTATGAAGCGGCGCCTCAGCGTCTACACCCCCGCCGGATATGAGTCGGGCGACCGTCGCTATCCCGTATTCTACCTCCTTCATGGCATGGGTGGCGATGAGGAGGCATGGCTCGCCCTGGGACGCGCGGCACAGATCCTCGACAATATGATAGCCGCCGGTAAAGCCGAGCCGATGATAGTGGTGATGACCAATGGCAATGCATCACAGGAAGCGGCCCCAGGTGAGACTCAATACGGTCTGTTGCCCCCTACCACACAGCTCCCCAAGACCAAGGACGGCTCTTTCGAGCAGGCATTTCCCGATGTTGTAAGCTTCATTGACGCCAATTACCGTACCATTGCCGACAAATCGCACCGCGCCATCGCCGGCCTGTCAATGGGTGGATTCCATACCAGGCACATCTCGAAAGAGTATCCCGATATGTTTGATTACGTGGGACTCTTCTCCGCAGCCATCCGTATGGGCGAAGACCCCGTCGACTCTCCCGTATATCAAAATGTCGATGAGAAACTGAAGATACAATTTGAAAAGCAGCCCAAACTCTACTGGATAGCCATCGGCGATACGGATTTCCTCTACGATAATAACCGGGAATATCGTAGATACCTTGACGAGCACGGCTACCCCTACACCTATTATGAGACGCCCGAAGGTCACATTTGGAAAAACTGGCGCATCTATCTCACCGAATTCCTCCCGCAGCTATTCAAGTGACCACGCCGTCAGTTCCCCTTCTTGCGGCCCTCTCTCATAAACATTAAAGATATGAAAACCGTAAGGACAGATATTATCGGATAATTTGTAGTTATTTAGCATCGTTCATCTACATGATCCGACACTCGGCGCGATTGCCCCTTAAAAGGCAGTCGCGCTTTTTTTGTCCGTATTCTTTTTATCAAAATCTAAGCCATCAAAACCGCGCGACTTCGGCAACTTTCATTCATATATGTGCTAATATTGATGAAACACGACTTGTGTCATAAATTCCCATAATTCAGATAATTAAAGTGTATCACAAACTGTATCAAAATTGTATCACAAAAAACAGCTTCAAACACCCTCAAACGGCATATAAACGGTATGTAATGCCCCATTTTAAGAATCCCAAACGGGTATCCCTATAAATGCAAAACGTTGATTATCAACCATAAAGCCAATAATCAACGCGTTTTTCTCAGTGATTCCGTTGGGATTCGAACCCAAGACCCACAGCTTAGAAGGCTGTTGCTC
>CANSGE010000089.1 GCA_947646295.1 uncultured Bacteroidales bacterium | reverse complement strand
CCCCTCTGTGCCCGGTATCGAAAATGAAATCCTTTTCGGTAACTCAGACACCCAGACATCGAACATCAAGTTTGCTGTCGACTACGCTGCCAAGACCGACGAGACCTACGTCGACGGCAAGTACACTGTGACTATCACAATCCCGTCGAACAACGTATACCTCAAGCCCAACATCGTAATCACTCAGGTATTCTACATCCAGAATGACTACCAGCCCTACAAGGCCAACCCGCTGTACAAGGTATCTGACGATCCTATCACAGTGAAGACCAAGGGTAAAGTCGTAGGCGGCCACTGGGCACTCCAGATGAATATCGGTGAAGTATTCGAAATGATCAACGGCAAGGATATCTTCTCTTACTACGCTGACAACAACAACGTGGCTACCACACCCGCGATCGAATTCGACTTCACAAAGGCTGACCACAGCGGTATCGCATACTCCAACCAGATCGTATCTCTCAACGCAGCTCTCGATACAGCAAGCAAGACTGCACACATGCAGTACACTGTAACTCTTGAGAACGGTGAGAAACTCGTGAAACCCTTCGATATCATCTTCGTCAACCCGTTCAAGGCCGGCACAGCCGCAGCTATCGAACTCCCGGGTAACAAGATCGGTGGTGCGACCGCCAATGCAGCTCAGAGCGTATCAGTGGTAGACGAAACCGGCAAGGACATCTACTCCTGGAACAAGACCAACAACGCTCTCGAACTCAGCAGCCTCGCAACCGACGGCTATAAGCTCACCGCAGCGATCACCTCTGTAAAATATGCGTTTACCAAGAACGCTGCTTACAACAACTTCGCAGGCCAGCTCCAGCCCGGTACCAAATTCGAGATCGATGCTGCAACCGGTATCATCAGCTTCGACAACAACGGTGCCATGCTCCAGACAAGCCCCGAACTCGAAGTAGTAGCTACAGTAACCTTTACAGATCTGTCGGTAGTAACCGTCAAGATCCCTGTCAAGATAACTACCAAAGCAGAATAACCTTCCCTTTATAGACACTCTATTTAGGAATCAGTTGAGAAACCCGCGCCTTTGTGAAAAGGCACGGGTTTTGCTTTTTTTGGTTGTGATTGAGCAAAATATTTAGGTAAATTGTTTATCTTTGCAAAAACCTCTAAAATTCATACAAATGTCTAAATTCCTCACTGAATTCAAAGAATTTGCAATGAAGGGCAACGTTGTCGACATGGCTGTCGGTGTGATCATCGGCGGAGCCTTCGGCAAGATCGTGAGCTCTCTGGTCAATGACGTCATCATGCCGCTGGTGACATTGCTCACAGGCGGTGTCAACTTCACCGATAAGAAAATCATCCTCCGCCAGGCAGCCGACACCGCCGGCAATACACTGACTCCCGAGGCCGCCCAGGCCGCTACTGACGCGGGCCAGACCATCTCGCCCGAAGTGGCCCTGACATGGGGTGTATTCGTGCAGAGCATCGTGGACTTCCTCATCATAGCATTCTGCATCTTCATGGCCATACGTTTCATGAACAAGATGCGCAACGCCACCAAGAAGGCCGAGGAAGAGGCTCCCGCCGCACCTGCAGGCCCGACGCAGGAGGAACTGCTGACCGAAATCCGCGACCTGCTCAAGGCTCAGGCCGAAAAGAAATAAGCTCCGGATGGGGCGTCCCATATTCTTCATAGGCTATATGGCCTGCGGCAAGACAACGTTGTCGCAGGCTTTAGCTATTGAAACCGGGCTGGATGCGATAGATCTCGACGCCGAAATCGAGCGCCGCGAGGGGATGACGATCTCCCGTATATTCGCCGAACGGGGCGAGGAGGCCTTCCGCCGGATAGAGCGGGCCACCATAGCCGAGATAGCCCGCAGCTATGCGGGGCAAGATGTATTCATAGCCTGCGGTGGGGGCACTCCCTGCGATCCGGAGTCGATGGAGCTGATGCTCAGCACCGGCCTGGTGATATGGCTGCAGGCCGATATCGAAATCACCATGGAGCGCCTGCGGCTGCAGGCGGGACAGCGCCCACGGCTGGCCGGGATGCCTGACGATGTGATGCGCCGCTTCGTGGTGGACGAACAAGATAAAAGACGCCAACATTATTCACGCGCGCACGCGACTTTCGACTCGTCGCATCTCGACACTGTAGAAGAAATAAGGCAGAGCGTGCGCAATTTCATAGAAAAATATGTCAGCAGAGGCTATACCTCTTGAAGAGGCTGTAAAGACAAATACTCACCGCCGCAAGGTAAGCATCGGGCTGCCTGCGGCATCATCGGCGGGCGAACGCCGCTTCCCGCTCACACCCGAAGGGGCCGCGATGCTCGCTGAACGCGGCTTCGAGCTGCGCATGGAGCAGGGTGCAGCCCAGTGCATACACTTCTCGGACGAGGCCTACCGACGGGCGGGAGCCAAGATCACAAACCGCGCCGAGGCTTTCGGCTGCGATATAGTGCTGCATCTGCCTGCTATCTCGGAGGCCGACGCCATACTGATAAAGAAAGGGGCCGTGCTGCTGAGCCTGATGCACAGCGAAAGCCAGCGGCCGGCGGCCTTACGGCAGCTGCTGCGACGCCACATCATAGCGATAGCGCTGGACCTGATCACTGATGCCGATGACCTGCAGCCCTTCGCGGATATCCTGCGCGAGGTGGATGGACGGGCAGCCATGGCGATGGCTTCGGCGCTGCTGGCCGACAATGTGCACGGCAAGGGCATACTGCTCGGCGGTGTGGCGGGTATAGTGCCGTGTGAGGTGACCATCATAGGCTCGGGTATAGCAGCTCGCTCGGCGGCTCGCTCGGCGTTGGGGCTGGGAGCTACGGTGCGCATGTTTGACAATGACGTGTACCGCCTGCGCTCGGCCCTGCATGAGCTTGGACAGGCCAATGTGATAGGCTCGGCGCTGCATCCGCGTGTGCTGGCGAATGCCCTGCGTACGGCCGATGTGGTGATAGCCACGCCGATACGTTACCCCTTTGAGCTTGGTGCGGAAGTGGTGGACGAGATGAAGCGCGGTGTGATAGCCTTCGATCTGGCGGAATGTCAAGAACGGTCGTTCTTCCCCGGCCTTGCGTGCATCGACCTGGCGATGGCCACTCCGGCCGACTGCGGCCCGGGCGACGCTGTGCGCACGTGTTTCATCAACGCCGGCTCGGCTGTGCCGCGTACGGCGGCGATGGCTCTGAGCACTACGCTGCTGACTCTCTTCGATGATATACTGGAATGCGACGGCATGACCAACGCGCTGAAATTCAACAACGGGCTGCGCCGGGCGGCATATACGTTCCTGGGCAAGGCTGTGAATCCGGATATCGCGCGGCTGGTGGATGAGCGTTGCATGGATATAAACCTCTTTCTCAATTTCAGCTGATGAGCGCACCGAGCAGCAAACGTAAATACTATGTGGTATGGGAGGGCCGTGCGCCCGGCATCTATGACTCATGGGAGGAGTGCCAGGAGCAGATCAACGGCTTCCCGGGGGCCAAGTACCGGTCATTCAGCAACCAGGATGAGGCGACACGAGCTTTCCGCGGACGCCCCGAAGAGCATATGGCCTTTCTGCGCAAGCTTGGCGAACAGCACCGGCGGGCGGCGGTGGACTATACGCAGATCCCCGGCATAAGGCTGGATGCGGTGGCCGTGGACGGGGCTTGCTCGAAGAATCCGGGCCCGATGGAGTACCGCGGCGTGCGCGTGGCCGACGGCGTGGAGATATTTCACGTGGGACCGCTGCAGGGCGGCACCAACAATATCGGTGAGTACCTGGCCCTGATACACATCTGCGCGCTATTTGATAAGCGTGGCGACCGCACCACTCCGATATACAGTGACTCGCGCACGGCTCTGAGCTGGCTCAAGCGCGGACATTCCAACACCAAAATCACCCCGACGGAGGAGAATGCCGAGTTGCTGCGCATACTTGCGCGCGCTGACGCATGGCTTGCAACGCACCGTCCCGTGAATCCGATATTGAAATGGGATACCGAGGCGTGGGGTGAGATACCGGCCGATTTCGGCAGAAAATAGCGAATGATAGAGATGAAAAAGATATTTTACGCAGCAATTGGAGCGCTATCGCTCATCACGGTGGCCTGCGGGCACCCGGATACGTACCGTGTGGAGGGAGAAATAGCTGAAAAGCCTACGATGAATCTACGCGTGGTATCATACGGCGACGAGGGCACCACGCAGGCTGTGACCGCGGCCCGCGAGGGAAAATTCGGTTTCGAGAGCAAAGCCGCCGATGCGCGCATGGTGGAGATTTACGACAATGATTACCGCCTGCTGGCACGCTTCATGGCTACCAACGGCGATGATATCAGCCTGGAGGTGCCACGCTCGAATCCGTATCAGGTGCGGGCGAAGGGCAACGAGCTGTCGGCACGCTGGAGCAAGTTTCTGAATGACAATGAGGCGGCTCTTACCGAAAATGCCAACAAAGTGGTGGCTGCCTATGTAGGGGAGCATCGCGAGGATGCTCTCTCGACCTTGCTACTGCTCACGGAATATGACGCATCGGGCGAGGCCGGCTCGGCCGCGGCTGACTCGCTGGCGGCCTTGATCGCGCCGGAGGCCCGGCTTGGCAGTATCTCGGCTGGACTGATGGCTCAGCTTGAGCATCTGAATTCGGCGGCGTCGCGCGAGCCGGTGAAGGCTATACCATATTTCACCACCGACCGCAAGACGGCCACGCTGCGCCCGGGCGGCGCGAAGCTCAACCTGCTGGCTATCACCGCGGATGGCACCGGACACAAGGAAGTGGCCGACGAGCTGCGAAAAATCGCACGACATACGGCACCCGGAAAATTGAAGCTCTATGACCTCTCGACGGCCCAGGATACGCTGGTGTGGCGGCGGTCGATACGGCCCGACTCGGCAACGTGGACGCAGGGCTGGGTAGGCGGAGGTATTTCTTCGTCGGCCCTGGGACGGCTGGCAGTGCCTGAGGTGCCGTATTTCATCGTCACGGACTCGGCCGGACGGCAGATCTGGCGCGGTGCGTCGGCTGAGGAGGCAAGGTCGTTCATAGTAAGTAAATTGTAGGAATATGCTTGTCAAGACTTACGGAGCCGCGGTGCAGGGCATCGACGCGATCGTGGTGACGATCGAGGTAGTGATCGAGAGCGGTATCCAATTCTGCATCGTGGGACTGCCCGATACTGCCGTGAAAGAGAGTCATCAGCGTGTGATCTCGGCCATCAAACAGTCGGGCTACGCTTTTCCACGTAAAAAGATA
This sequence comes from uncultured Bacteroidales bacterium, assembly GCA_947646295.1. Classification (GTDB taxonomy): domain Bacteria; phylum Bacteroidota; class Bacteroidia; order Bacteroidales; family Muribaculaceae; genus CAG-873. The sequence goes on along the minus strand of CANSGE010000089.1, from coordinate 4,435 downwards.
GTGGTGAATATGGCACCGGCTGACGTCAAGAAGGAGGGTGCCGCGTATGACCTGCCGATAGCTGTGGCGATGCTCGTGGGCACGGAGCAGATAGCCGCTGCGGAGCTGGGCAAGTATATGATCATGGGCGAGCTGTCGCTGGACGGGTCGCTGCTGCCTGTGCGCGGAGCGCTGCCTATGGCTATCGAGGCGCGCAGGCTGGGCTACAAGGGACTGATCCTGCCGGAAGCTAATGCGACTGAGGCCGCTGTGGTGAATAATCTGGAGGTGTACGGACTGAAAAATCTCCAGGAGGTAGCTGATATGCTGAGCGGCGCGCAGAAATTTGAGCCAGTGGAATTTGATACACGCGCTGAATTCGCAAGGTCGCAGAATGCTTTTGAGTATGATTTTTCGGAGGTAAAGGGCCAGGAAGAGGTGAAACGCGCCTTTGAAGTGGCCTGCGCGGGCGGACATAATATCCTGCTTGTAGGCCCTCCCGGGGCAGGCAAGTCGATGATGTCGAAGCGTCTGCCGTCGATCATGCCGCCGCTATCGCTGGCGGAGGCACTGGAAACCACAAAGATACACTCTGTGGCGGGAAAGCTGAAGAGCGGGTCGAAACTGATGACGCGGCGCCCCTTCCGCTCGCCGCATCACACGATATCGCCTGTGGCACTTGTGGGTGGCGGCACGAATCCGATGCCCGGGGAAATTTCGCTGGCGCATAACGGGATATTGTTTCTGGATGAATTTCCGGAGTTTTCGCGGTCGGTACTTGAAGTGATGCGTCAGCCGCTAGAAGACCGCCATATATCAATATCGCGTGCGCGGTATTCGGTGGACTACCCTGCTGGCTTCATGCTTGTGGCGTCGATGAATCCGTGCCCTTGCGGGTATTACAACCATCCGACGAAAGACTGCACGTGTCCGCCCGGGGCCGTGAGCAAGTATCTGAGCCGCATCTCGGGTCCGCTGCTCGACCGCATAGACCTGCATGTGGAAATCCTGCCGGTGCCTTTCGAGAAGCTTTCGTCGATGGATGAGGGCGAGGGCAGCGGGGCTATCAGGGAGCGCGTGGTGAAGGCGCGTGCGATACAGGAGGCCCGCTTTGCCGCTGAACGCGGGATGCACTGCAACGCGCAGATGGGACCTCGACAGATAGCACGGTATTGCCGGCTTGACGAGGCTTCGATGGCTATTCTGCAAAAGGCTATGATAAAGTATGATATGTCGGCCCGTGCTTATGACCGTATCCTGAAGGTGGCACGCACGATAGCTGATCTTGACGGTTCGGCCGACATCCGTCCGGTGCATATCACCGAGGCGGTGAATTACCGCAAGCTTGACCGCTCGGGCTGGGGTGCGACCGGAAGTCTCAAATGACGACGGCCGGGGCGGCGAGTGCCGTGGTCAGTGATTGAATATGCCCTTGAGACGGTCGGTGACCGATGGTTTGAGGGGCTTGAGGTGTATGGATACCTTAGTTGACTGTTTATTGAGGAAAACGATGGATGAGTGCAGTACGATGGCTGTCCATTCTTCGAAGGGTACGATTGCGTGAATGTGTGAGAGATTGAGCCGATGGAATATCGACTTTGGGTCAATTGATCCGATAATAAGCTCGTTGGTATCAATATCCACAGTGATCTCGTGCATGAGGCCAACGGAGTCGAAGAGGAGCGCCATGTCGAGACAGTCGATGCTCTTGGCCCGCTTTGGATATTGTTTGTAGAGAGTTTTTATTACTTCGTTTGTAATCATGACAGACAGGGTTTATCTATAGCACTTTTTCACTTTATCTTTATAACCAGCGAGAGCTGAAAAAGTTTTTAAAAGAGCGTTTAAAAAATACGCTCCGCACTCCCGTCAAAAGGAGAGGCAGAGCGTATTTCTATAGTATGGCGCTGTGGGTCAGGCGAGGAATCCGAGGAGGACACCGGCTGCCACGGCAGATCCGATCACACCGGCTACGTTGGGACCCATAGCGTGCATGAGCAGGTAGTTGGAGGGGTCGTATTCGAGGCCGAGGTTGTTGGAAATGCGGGCCGACATGGGCACAGCGGATACACCGGCGTTGCCGATGAGGGGGTTGATTTTCTTGTCCTTGGGGAGAAGGAGGTTGAAGATCTTGACGAAGATCACACCTGACGAAGATGCAATGACGAATGCCATGAAACCGAGGAAGAAGATGAAGATTGTCTGCGGGGTGAGGAACTGGGATGCCTGTGTGGAGGCGCCTACAGTCATGCCGAGCAGGATGGTCACGATGTCGGTGAGGGCATTTGAGGCGGTCTTGGCCAGACGCGAGCATACGCCACATTCACGGAGCAGGTTGCCGAAGAAGAGCATGCCGAGCAGGGGCAGGCCTGAGGGGACAACGAAGCATGTGAGGAGCATGCCCACGATGGGGAAGATGATCTTTTCGTTCTGAGATACGGCGCGCGCGGGTTTCATCTTGATGAGGCGCTCTTTCTTAGTGGTGAAGAGTCGCATCAACGGGGGCTGAATCACGGGCACGAGAGCCATGTAGGAGTAAGCCGACACGGCAATTGCGCCCATGAGGTTGGGAGCGAGCTTGGATGAAAGGAAGATAGCCGTGGGGCCGTCGGCACCGCCGATGATGGCGATGGCACCGGCCTGGTCGGGCGCGAAGCCAAGCAGGAGGGCCACCATGTAGGCACCGAAGATGCCAAACTGTGCTGCCGCTCCGATGAGCATGAGTTTAGGATTGGCGATGAGTGCCGAGAAGTCAGTCATGGCACCGATGCCAAGGAATATCAGCGGAGGATACCAGCCCGCGCTCACACCATTATATAATATGTTGAGCACGGAACCCTCTTCATAGATGCCGATTTCGAGTCCGGCGGTGGTGTTGAAGGGTATGTTGCCGATGAGTATACCGAAGCCGATGGGCACGAGGAGCATAGGCTCGAAATTCTTCTTGATGGCGAGCCATATGAAGAAGAGGCCTACGACAAGCATCACGAGATGCTCCCATGTGGCGTTATAGAAACCTGTCAGGTGCCAAAACTCCTGAAGGTTCTGCAATATGAAATCTCCAAAATCCATAATTTACGGTGCTAAGAGATTATTCGAGGGTTATGAGCACTGAGCCGTCGAGCACCGAGTCACCAACTGACACGGCGATTGAGGCCACCTTGCCGTCGCGGCCTGCGTGGATGGCGTTTTCCATCTTCATGGCTTCGAGCATTACTACGGTGTCGGAAGCCTTCACGGTGTCGCCCACCTTGACATTGAGGCCCACTACCACGCCGGGCAGGGGAGCCTTGACCTGGAAGCCACCGGCGGCAGCTGCCTGAGGCTTGGCGATGACCTTGGCACCTGTGTCGGTGCGGGGTGCGGCCGAGGGACGGGGCTTTGACACGATGGTGACAGGCTTGTCGGTCTTTTCAAGCTCGACCTTGTAGGGGACTCCGTTAACTTCCACCTTGGCGAGATTGTTGTCTATGTCGCCCACTTTCACCGAGTAGAGGTTGCCGTTGATGCGATACTTATATTCTTTCATGATTTGATGCTAATGAATAGAGTTTTGAATGATTAACGGCGCGGAAGCTCGCGCAGTGAGTAGATTTTAGAGCTCCAGGGCGAGTAGGCACGGCGCACCTTGTTGATGGTGAGCACGGTGTTCTCGCGGTCGTGGGCGTCGAGGTGGTCGTGGAGAGCCATGACGATGGCTGCGATTTCCTCGCCTGAGTCATGCTCGGGACGGCCCTCCGACACGGCTTCGGGCTGTGTCTCGGCAAGAGCTTTCTCCTTGCGGCGGACTGAGATGGATGCACCGATGCGGCTGATGATGTAGAAGCATGTGGCAAGCACAAGGAGTGCTGAGAACACGATGCACATGGCCATCACTGCCATGCCGCCGCCACGGGCGTCCTGCTCGGCAAACATATCGACCTTGGAGTTGGTGCTCTTGATGATGTTGTTGCTCGAGGGGGTGATGTACTTGTCGTCGGAGCCGTCACGTATCTCCCAGGCGTCGGGGTTGCCTGTGCCGCCTTCGCCGTCAACTTTGCGGGCGTAGGTCTGGCCGGGCTTGAGCGATGCGGGCACCACAATCTCGTCGATGAGCGACTTGCCGTCGGCGTCATAGATGGCGATGTAGTTGTCCTGTCCGGGAGTGAAAGTGAACGATGTGTGGAATGTGCCCTTGTTGGGCTGTCCGTCGGCCCAGAAAATCACATGCTGACGGGTGGGAATCTCGGTGTTCACGTCACCGAGGGGCACGGGATAGAGCGTGGGACGGTCGGCGTCGTTGGTCAGGAACACGCTCGAAATCTCAAGCGGGCCGAAGGTGGAGTTGAAAAGCTCTACCCAAGCGGAGTACTGACCGAAGTCATCGACCACGCTGGTGGAGTCGTTGACAATCATCACCTCGTTGATCCTGAGGCCGCGACGGCCCTGGGCAGAGATGGCGATGACGCCTGCGAGT
>CANSGE010000088.1 GCA_947646295.1 uncultured Bacteroidales bacterium | reverse complement strand
CTTGTCGGACTCTTTACTGATGGGACAGCTACCATGGAGGTAGTCTGGTTCCGTAGCATCAAGCACATGCGTCAGACACTCCGCACCGGCACCGAATACGTCATTTTTGGCAAACCGTCGCGTTACAACAGCGTCTGGCAAATGTCTCATCCCGAAATCGACACTCTCGAAAAGGCTGCCGACCGTCAGGGATTGCAAGGTGTTTACCCCTTGACAGAAACACTCCGCAACCGCAACATCACCTCTCGCAATTTCCAGACTTGGATTACGACTCTGCTGCAAAGTCATCCGGTTTTTGCCGAAACACTCCCCGCATCCGTGGTCTCTTCATGCCATCTCATGAGCCTCGACGCCGCCATTCGCGAAGTGCACAGGCCCACCTCTCAGGTAAAGCTCCGCCAGGCACGCGAGCGTCTGAAATTTGAAGAAATCTTCTATATCCAGGCTGATATGATACGTCGCAACATGCGCCGCAAATCATCCACCGACGGTTACCGCATGCCGAAAGTCGGTCTGCATTTCAACAATTTCTACTCCCAATGTCTGCCATTTGAGCTTACCGGGGCGCAGAAACGTGTCATCAAGGAAGTCCACGCCGATATCAATACCGGACATCAGATGAACCGCCTCGTGCAAGGCGACGTCGGCTCCGGAAAGACCCTCGTGGCTCTCATGTGCATGCTCCTCGCCATTGATAATGGCTATCAGGCATGTATGATGGCGCCTACAGAGATTCTTGCTACACAGCATTACGAGACTTTGCGTGGACTGGTCGCTCCCATAGGCATCAATGTACGCCTGCTCACCGGCTCGACGCCCAAGCGGGAGCGCGAGGAAATCCATGCTCAGCTCACCGATGGCACATTGCATATTCTCGTCGGCACGCACGCCGTCCTTGAGGACCCCGTTCAATTCCGAAATCTCGGGCTTGCCGTCATCGACGAGCAACATCGCTTTGGCGTCGCCCAGCGGGCGCGTCTTTGGAAAAAAAGCGTCCTTCCTCCCCATATCCTTGTGATGACCGCCACCCCGATACCCCGCACGCTTGCCATGACGGTATACGGCGACCTTGACGTCTCCGTCATCGACGAATTGCCCCCTGGACGCAAGCCCGTCACCACAATGCTCCGATATGACGAACAGCGCGAGGAAGTATACCGCGGCATAGGACGCCAGCTCGCCGCAGGCCGGCAGGTATACATTGTATACCCGCTCATTGACGAAAATGACAAGCTTGAATTGCGTTCGCTCAACGAAGGCTACGAATCAATCAGCGAGATTTTCTCGAAATACCGTGTCGCATTTGTCCATGGTCGCCTCAAGCCCGTCGAAAAAGACCATCAGATGCAGCTTTTTGCGTCCGGACAGGCTCAGATAATGGTTGCCACAACAGTCATTGAAGTCGGGGTCAACGTGCCCAACGCCACTACCATGGTAATCGAAAATGCCGAACGTTTCGGTCTCTCGCAGCTCCATCAGCTGCGTGGCCGCGTAGGCCGTGGTGCCGATCAGAGCTTCTGTATACTCATGTCCAAATACAAGATAGCCAAGGAGACACGCGAGCGACTTACATTGATGACACAGACTACCGACGGTTTCAAGATTGCCGAGGCCGATATGCGCATGCGAGGCCCCGGCGACATCGAGGGCACGATGCAGAGCGGCATGCCTTTTGACCTTCATATCGCCAACCTCGCCCAGGACGGTCAGATCATCCAGTATGCCCGTGACGCAGCCGAGAAGCTGCTTTCCGACGACCCGGAACTTTCACGTCACGAAAATGCCGCATTCCGTTTAGCTCTGTCTCAAGCCATCGAGCGCACATCGGATTGGAGCCGAATATCATGACGCGGGGCAATATTAGCGCCGAAAGTCCGTTATATTTTTGTAAAATGCGACTTAATGAGAATTAATAAACTATATACAGCGGCTTTACTACTGGCGGCAGGCTGTTCGTCGGCTTTTGCTTCCGACGGCACCACTGCTTACAATTGGCTGAATATCACATCGTCGAGCAAGATATATGGACTCGGCGGTCTCAATATATCTTTAGTCGACGACGAAATCCAGAGCGCCGACCAGAATCCGGCTCTCCTCGGCTCCGAGATGACCGGTCAGATCGCCGTCAACTACATGCGTTACATCGGTGGCTCAAATTTCGCAGGAGTCAAATACGGCCACAGTTCCGGCGAGCATGGAGCATGGTCGGCATCTATTCAATATTTCGGGTACGGATCTCTGCGCGAAACCCTCCCCGATGGCACAATTGTAGGAGACTTCTCCCCCAAAGACGTATCATTTGCAGGTACATATTCGCACGACTTCAACGACCGTCTTCGCGGCGGCGCCACTATTAAGTTGTTGTATAGCGGATATGCTGATTATACAGCCTTTGCCCTGGCAACTGACCTCGGTATCAATTATTATGATCCCGAGCGCGACGCTTCTTTTTCGGCTGTGCTTGCCAATCTCGGCGGCCAGATAAAGCGCTTCGACCAAGCCTACGACCGGCTTCCTTTCGATATCCGCCTCGGGTGGTCGCAGACATTCGGTAATTTTCCCGTCCGCTTCTCTGTCACGGCATGGAATCTCACCAAATGGAAACTTCCGTACTACGAAACCGGCGACGGCACTACCGACTCGGCCCCGGAATTAAAAGACTCTTTCGGCTCCAACCTCTTCCGCCACCTGATTTTTGGCGCCGATCTTGTATCGAGCAGCAATTTCTATCTCGGTATCGGATACAATTACAAGACCCGCACCGACATGGCCACATATTCACGCTCGTTCATCTCCGGATGGTCGTTATGCGGCGGATTCAAGACCCGTACATTCAATGTAGGGCTTGCTTTTGCACAGCCGCATACGGGTGCCACTACATTTATGCTTAATCTTACAATGAATCTGAGCGAACTGATTCGCTGACAATATCATATATCGCATCACATGAACAATCGTATAATTGTAGCCATCGACGGCTATTCATCTTCAGGCAAGAGCACTATGGCTCGTCGTCTTGCAGCTCAGGTAGGTTACCGCTATATCGACTCCGGCGCAATGTATCGCGCCGTCACTTACTATGCACTTGAGCATGGCCTGGCATCATCCGATGGCCGCGTGGATACATCTGCGCTGATCGCGGCGCTCCCTGAGATACATATTGACTTTATCCCCGCCTCCGACGGCAAGCAGCATACCACTCTCAATGGCAAGGATATCGAGACAGAAATCCGTCAATTGAGAGTTTCAAATGTCGTTTCCCCCGTCGCAGCTATCCCTGAAGTACGTCATGAACTCGTGGCCATGCAGCAGCGCCTCGGTCTCGAAAAGGGTATAGTGATGGATGGCCGCGACATAGGCACAACCGTTTTTCCCGACGCCGAACTGAAAATCTTTGTCGACGCTTCTGCCCGCACGCGTGCCGAGCGCCGCTACAAGGAGCTCAAGGAAAAAAATGAAGATGTTTCCTTCGAGGACGTGCTCAGCAATATCCTCTCGCGTGACGAAATCGACCGCACACGCAAGGAAAGCCCGCTCCGTAAGGCCGACGACGCCATTTCCATTGACAACTCCGGCATGACGCTCGCCCAGCAGGATGCTTGGCTTGAGGATATTTTCCACAAAACAGTCGAGAAATGTCAAAAATAGTCGAGATTGACGAAAAATCAGGCTTTTGCTTTGGCGTCGTGACAGCCATCCGCAAGGCGGAGACTGAGCTCCGATCATCCGGCAGCCTCTATTGCCTGGGCGACATCGTGCACAATAGCAGCGAGGTTGAACGCCTCGAACGCTCTGGCCTCACCACTATCACACATGCCGATATGGCCGAGCTGCATGACGTCAAGGTACTCCTCCGCGCACATGGCGAACCACCTACCACTTACGCCACAGCGCGCCGCAACAATATTGAGATCATTGATGCCACCTGCCCGGTGGTGCTCAAGCTCCAGCAACGCATCAAGGAGGCCTACGACAGCCGCCCCGGCGGAGCCGTGCCTCAAATCGTCATATACGGACAGAATGGTCATGCCGAGGTCAACGGCCTTGTCGGCCAGACCGACGGTACGGCAATAGTAGTCGAGGACGCTTCGTACCTTGATACGCTCGATTTTTCACGCGACATATATCTTTACTCACAGACCACCAAAAGCCTCGAGGGCTTCAACCGCATTATCAAGGAGATAGAGCGCAGGCTCCTCCCCGGAGCTCATCTCTTCTCATATGATACCATCTGCCGTCAGGTTGCCGGACGGGTAGGGCATCTCCGCGCATTTGCCGCAAAGCACTCGGTCATTATTTTCGTGGCAGGTAAAAAGAGCAGCAACGGCAAGATACTCTACGACCATTGTCGGCAGGTCAACTCAAAGTCGCATCTCATTTCCGATGCCTCCGAGCTTGATCCTGCATGGTTATCCGAGGCCGATTCCATTGGTATCTGCGGTGCAACCTCCACTCCGCGCCGACTGATGGAAGACGTCAGATGTCGTGTCAACGAAATCATTGGCATATGAGAGATTTCATAGCAATCGACGTCGAAACGGCCAATTTTGAGTCCTCGAGCATTTGCGCTATCGGAGCCGTCAAGGTTGAGGATGGGGCGATTGTCGACCGGCGGTATTCCCTCGTATGCCCCGAGCCAAATTATTACAATCGCCGTTGTATGGAGGTGCATGGCCTTTGCGATGACGATACATACGATGCACCTTCTTTCGGCACCGTATGGACTCAGTGGAGCGATTGGCTCGCAGGCTACACTCTCGTAGCGCACAATGCGGCATTTGATTCAAAATGTATTGCGTCGGCCTGTCGCATATATGGTCTTGAGCCCCCTGAAGATTGGTCGTGCACATTACGCACGGCCCGCGCCCGCATCCCCCGTCACGTTCTGCCCTCCAAATCTCTCGATTCCCTCTGTGATTTCTTTGGCGTTTCGCTCCAGCATCACCACAATGCTCTCGACGATGCTCTTGCCTGCGCAAAGCTTGCGCTCGTATTATCCGATCTTTGAAAAATGACTGCAACTACTCCGGTTAAGAAAAAAAACAGACGTAAAAAACGCAAATTGCACAAAGGGCGCCTTGCCATTGTCATTTTAGCTTTTGCGCTACTTATCATAGTGTTGATGGCCGTCATATCCCGCGCATGTGCCGAGACGTGGGGCACACGCGCCGGCGGCGACTTCCGCCGTCCCGTGCCCGAAGCTATTGAGGCAGGCCGGCGAGATGCCGAAATCGTCATCCATACCCACGCCGGTTCTATGGAGCGCCAGCGGGCCATGCTCGATATCCGTGCCAAGGAATACGAACTCCGGGAAAACGGCTATGCTCATGCAGCCGACGATTATATTAATTCCGCAACCGAATACCTTAATACCCATGGAATCGCACTCAACTAAAATCAACTTCAGGGATGCGCGCCCTGCCGACGCCCCATTGATTGCCCGGGCAATAATTATGGCCGTCGGAGCCGAAATCACGCTCGACTTTGCAGGAGCTCAGGACCGTATTCCGCTCGTCGAACGTCTTTTTACCAATTTGGCCTTGCGCGCTGATTCTCAGTACAGCTATCTCAACACTATCGTAGCTGAAAGCACTGAAAATGGTGAAGTCGCCGGCCTTCTCATCAGCTACGATGGAGCCCGGCTGCATCCTCTCCGTGAGGCTTTCCTCAGCGAAGCCGCAGAAATCCTCGGCGAAGACCTCCGCGCCAAGATGCAGGATGAGACGGATGCCTCTGAAATCTATCTTGATACATTGGCGGTTTTCGAGCCATATCGTCGCCGCGGTATTGCTGCGGGCCTTCTCCGGCAGGCCGCCAAGCGCCACGCATCTTCCGGAAAACCGCTCGGTCTGCTCGTCGACAAAACAAATCCAAACGCAGCCCGGTTGTATTATAAGGTTGGATTCGAAAATGTCGGGGAGCGCCCCTTTGCCGGCGTGCTGATGGACCATCTTCAGAAGAAAACTGAAAATTAAACGCGACAATCGCATTTTTTAACGAAAAAATTCAGTAAATTCGCCATCAAAATATCATGGCGATGAAATATTCGTGGAAAGCAATTGTCAATATGTACACCGACGGTTTTCGTTCAATGACCGTCGGGCGTTCGCTATGGCTAGTGATTATAGTGAAATTAGTGATTATTTTCGCCATCCTCAAGATTTTCTTTTTCCCGGATAAACTCGCTACCGAATACGACAATGACATCGACCGCGCGGATGCCGTGCGGTCGGCTCTCTCGCGCGGCAGTGAGTCTACGTTTTCTGACTAACCCTTTACAAATAATAAGTCTGCTATGAACGACATTTTTAGTTTAGTCGATTGGTCCAGGGCACAATTTGCTCTCACGGCCATGTACCACTGGCTGTTCGTGCCGCTCACTATCGGTCTCTCCGTGATCGTGGCCATCATGGAGTCGATATATGTGCGCACAGGCAAGACCGGTTGGAAAAACATCACAAAATTCTGGATGACTCTTTTCGGCATAAATTTCGCTTGCGGAGTCGCCACCGGTATCATTCTCGAATTTGAATTTGGCACAAACTGGTCAAATTACAGCTGGTTTGTCGGCGATATTTTCGGGGCACCTCTTGCCATCGAGGGTATTCTGGCATTCTTCATGGAAGCTACATTTGTGGCCGTCATGTTCTTTGGCTGGAATAAGGTCAGCAAGCGTTTCCACCTTGTCTCCACATGGCTGGTGGCAGTAGGCGTTTCGCTGTCAGCTCTTTGGATTCTCGTTGCCAATGCCTGGATGCAGAATCCCGTAGGCATGGAATTTGACCCGGCGCAGATGCGCAACACTATGACGGATTTCTGGTCAGTGGCTTTCAATGCCGTGGCAATGAATAAGTTCTTCCACGCTGTAGCGAGCGGATGGATTCTTGCCGGTGTCTTCGTAATGGGCGTCAGCGCATGGATGCTCTGGAAAAAACGCAATATCGACATGTCGCGTACCTCACTGCAGATCGGTGCGTGGTTTGGTCTTGTCGGCATCGTACTCACTCTCTGGACCGGCGACGGCTCAGCCGTCCAGGTTGCCAAGGTACAGCCCATGAAACTTGCTGCAATGGAAGGCCTCTACAACGGCAAAGTAGGTCAGGAGCTCGTAGGCTTCGGCCTGCTCAATACCGACAAAGAGGTAGGCGACACCGAGAAAGAAGCCATCCATTACGAGATTTCTATCCCTTATGGACTCTCGATTCTTGCCAATCATGATATGAATACCTTCGTGCCGGGTATCAACGACCTCATCGACGGCGTCGCCCTCTCACCAGAAGGTGATACAGTCAATACTGTTTCATATGCCGATCGTATTACCATCGGCAAAAAAGCGCAGGACGCGCTCCGCGCTTACGACAACGCCCTCCGGGCCAACGACAGCATAGCCATGCAGGCCGCTCTCGTCGATATTAAGGACAATTATAAATACTTCGGCTACGGTTTTCTTGACAAACCCGAGGATGCCGTGCCTCCCGTGGCACTCACATTTTACGCCTTCCGTGTGATGGTGATGCTCGGTGGCTACCTCCTGCTGCTTTGCATCCTCGCTATTTTCGCTTGCCGCTGGCGCACATCCTGGCTGGAAAAATCATGGTTCCATCTGGTAGCGATGATCTCCATTCCTCTGGTGTGGATATGCAGCCAGGCCGGATGGATCGTCGCCGAAGTTGGCCGCCAGCCCTGGGTCATCCAGGACCTCATGCCCACCGGCGTGGCTATCTCCGACCTCAACGCCGGCTCTGTACAGTTTACCTTCTGGCTGTTTGCCGTCCTCTTCACCATGCTTTTGGTAGCTGAAATCAGCATCATGCTGCGCTATATCAGCAAAACATCGAAAACCGATATCGAAAACAATCCTCATATTTAATGCATCATGACTGAATTACAATTATTACAAGCCTATTGGTGGCTGCTCATATCCGTACTTGGTGCAGCCCTCGTGTTCATGCTCTTTGTGCAGGGCGGTCAGTCGATGCTATTCTGCCACCGCGGCAATGAGACACATCTGCAGCTGATGATCAATTCGCTCGGCCGCAAGTGGGAGCTGTCGTTCACCTCTCTCGTAGTTTTCGGCGGTGCATTCTTCGCATCTTTTCCGCTTTTCTATTCCACCAGCTTCGGCGGTGCCTATTGGCTCTGGCTGGCCATACTGATAAGTTTCGTCATCCAGGCGTTCAGCTATGAATTCCGTCGCAAGAAAGGCAACCTCTACGGCACTGCCACTTACGACATCTGCCTTTTGCTCAATGGCGTATTCGGCTGTATACTGCTCGGAGTGGCCGTGGGCACACTCTTCTTCGGAGGCGAATTTGAAATCACCCGCACCAATCTGCTCGATGCCGGCTCGCCTGTGATTTCACGCTGGGCCCCCACACGCGGCCTTCAAGCACTTGCGTGCTGGCAATGCCTGCTTCTCGGAGTCGCTGTATTCTTCCTCGCTCGCACTCAGGCTGCCATGTATTTCATCAACAATATCGATGCCGACAGCGATTTCGACAAGAGTATGCGTCGTGCCACACTCATCAATGGCACCATCTTCGCCCTGCTCTTCGTCGTATTCGTAGTGGTGCTTTTCACTACTACCGGGCGCCGCGCCGATGCAAGCAGCCTCATCGTCGACGAGCCCTATCTCTATCTCACCAATATGCTCGATATGTGGTGGTGGGGCGTCATCTTTGCCGCAGGTGTAGTGCTTGTGCTCACCGGCATCCTTCTCACAGCCTTCACATCTACCCGCAAGGGTATATGGCTGAGCGGCTCAGGTACAATCCTCGTGGTAGTTGCCCTCCTCGCTGTGGCCGCTTATGGAAATACAGCTTACCTCCCCTCAAACACTCATCCCCAGAGCTCCCTCACTTTAGCCAACTCGTCGTCATCGCTCTTTACACTCAAGGTGATGAGCTGGGTGAGTGTGCTCGTGCCTTTTGTGCTTGCATATATATGGTACGTATGGAGCAAGATGAATCGTGGTGGAATCTCGTCAAAAGACCTCGCCGACGGTCATACATATTAAGAGCCCGTTTAAAAACATATGGATCTTTTCCGTACAATATCGGATAAATCAGAAGCAATTTTCACAGAAAAGCGAAGCAAGTTTCTTGCTTTCGCTTTTCCTGTGAAAACACTCGATGAAGCCAAGGCTCATATCGATACCTTGTCGAAAAAATACTTCGACGCGCGTCACGTGTGCTGGGCCTACATGCTCGGCCCCGAGCGCGAGGTATTCCGTGCCAATGACAATGGCGAACCATCCGGCACCGCCGGCAAGCCGATCCTTGGCCAGATAAATTCGTTTGAGCTCACTGACATCCTCATCGCTGTGGTGCGCTACTTCGGCGGCATCAAGCTCGGCACTCCCGGTCTGATAGCTGCCTACCGCCAAAGCGCACGCATGGCTATCGAGGCAGCCGACATCATCGAGTGCCATTGCACCCGCGACGTCACAGCCACATTCCCCTACATGGTCATAAACGATGTAATGAAAATATCCCGTATGCCGGGCGTTGAGCTACTCGATACGCAATTCGACAATACCTGCACCATCATGTTGCGTATTGAGCTTGACCGCTTCGAGGAGACCGTAGGACGGATGGAAAAGATCGACGGACTTACTATCAATGACTAATCATTATATTCATATACCTTATTATAAAGTATAAAAAATGAACAAAATCAAGACAATCACTATGAGCGC
>CANSGE010000087.1 GCA_947646295.1 uncultured Bacteroidales bacterium | reverse complement strand
TGCCGGCAAATTCAGCGGGATAGAGCGAAGCGTCGTCGCCCTCGATAGCACCTACCTGATAGATGATGCCTACAGCAGCATTTTTGTCGTAGGTGGGATTTCCTGCAGCGTCCACGAATGAGCCGACTGCGAAAGCCGCGGGCTTGGGCTCGTTCTCAAAGTTGCCGTCGATGGTCACATCCACGTTCACGTCGAGGGTCTGATTGCCGCCTACAGAGATTTCAGCAGAAGCGTTCACGATGTAGTTGGCATCGAGGGGGATGGTGTTTCCGTCAATGGTGTTTACAGCGTTGACACCGCCGCCGAGTGTAAGAGTGACGGGCGATTCGAGTTTCGACACATTGGCGGGAGCGAGCATGAGACCTGAGAACCATGCACCGGCCTCGGGATTGAATGAAGCGTTGGTGTATGTAAGGCTCTGGGTAGAGGTGCTGCAGGTGCCGTTGAGGACATTGTAGGCAGATGGAGTGGTGTAAGCCACTTCGAGGCTGGTAGCTCCGGCGGCGGCTTCAGGGTTGGTGGGCGTGAAGTTGAATTTGATCATCGGACGTGTGAGTGTTACCGATGCACCGTTTGTGAGGGTGGTGATTGCGCCGGCAAACGCATCGGCGGCGGCCATGAGGTCGGCGTCGGCGAGATCGAAGTCAGTCACCGCATAGCTGATGTTTGTGAGGTCATGGCTGTCGTATACCTTTTCAGCATCGGCGGTAGGTACATATTCAGCCCAGAAGAGAGCTTTTGATGCACCGGCATCGAGCTGGTCGCCTTTGATGACGAAAGAGGCTTTACCGTCGACAGTGGAGGCGATTGTCTGAGCGCCCATTGTGGCACCGTTTTCGTCGAGAAGTTGCATCACGCAGCGTAGTTCGTAGCCGTCGATAGTAGCGATAGAGCGGCTGCGGAGGTCGCCTTCGGTGGCGACGCTCACTGTGATGTCGGTAGCTGCGGCCGGATCGGCCACGTCGGTCTGTGAACAAGCCGTCATGATTGCGGCTGCGCTGAGTCCGAAGAAGATTTTAGATAAATTTTTCATATTTGTATTAAACTTTAGAGTTGATTAATCTTATTTTTATGTTTATTCTCAAATTTTGCCGAGATCGATATCGATGACGCCGTCGTAGTCAGTATCGATAGAGATAGAGCCGTCGTCGGTGCCGGTCATGAATCGGCCTGATACTGTGGTGTTGTATCCCTGCACCACCGGGATTGTGAGCACCGAGCGCGATACCTGCTGATTGTTTTCGTTGAGAATCTCGATTTCGACGGGGATGTCGGAGCCGGCTTCTCCGGGGTCAACCAGACAGTAGTCGAAGCAGAGATTCATCGAAGCTTCATCGCCGGACCATGCTGTGGTTTTGAGCGTGGTCTTGTAAAAGAGATAGGAGAGGAAGTTTTTAGGGACATTTTGCAGTACGTTGTATCCTGTGGCGCGGTAGTCGGCGTAGCGCAGGCGCACGCTGAATTCCGAGCCTGATATCACTCCATCGGCCAGACGCTTGCGGAATGCTCCGAGGTCGGTGGTGATGATCTGATACCGGCCGACGGGGCGCTCAAGCTCAATATCGAGCGAAGTGGAGGCTTCCCATTGGTCGCGGTATTGGCGCAGGTCGAGATCGGCCATGCCGCGGAAGCAGTCCTTGCGGTCGTTGTTGCCCACGTAATTGTTGCCGTTGGGTAGTACGGGTGTGAGTGACTCCACGTCGTAGTAAAGATTTTCGGTAAGGGCTTCGGAGCTTACGTAGTCGCTCCATACGAGCACTTTGTATTGGCGGGCATTGAGATTGAATACGGTGTTGATGGAGTATTCGGTCTGTCCTTCCGCGATATCATCATAGAAAAAGCGGCGGTCCACTACCTCACCGTCGGGTAAAGTGACCTCAACTACGAAACGTCGTGTAAACTCATCGGTGACCGTCGGGTAAATGGCATCGTAGCTGTTTTCGGAGTCGGGCAGCTCAAGATTGAGAGCCACGGCAAGCTCGACATTTACCTTGGTGGGGTCTTCGCCCAAGCCGTCGGGTTCCTGCAGCAATGTGCAGGACGACAGCAGAATAGAGCATGCGGCTGTGAGGGTTGTTATATGGATGTGTTTCATCTTCAGTTTTCAAGGATTATAGTGAGTAGGCGATTGAGATACCGAGGCGTGTGGGGCCGAAGTAGTGTTTTGTGCGGGTATCTATCATGGCGCCGTCGGTTATATTGTAATATGTGTTATATCGGGTGTTGACATATCCGATACCAAGGGAAAATTCAGCCTTCCAGTTTTTGCCTAAGTTGAGATTGTAAGCATAGGTGAGCGACGCACCCGCGGCGGGACGGCCATCGACCTGATAGCGTTTGCTGTGCCAACGGGCGTTGAACCATGCCAAATCCACGTCGACACCGATGGTGTGGCCGACGCCGGGATTGCTGAACCAATATTTTACTCCGGGCTGGATAGCTACCACTCGCAGTCCTTTGTCGTCGGACCAATCCCAGAAGCTCCATGCGACGGGCAGCTCGGCTGTCCAATGCTGTGCGAACTGACATTCATATGCAAGATTGAGCACGCCGAAAGCGTCATATGCGAGATTGGTCTTGAGGGCCATGTATAAATCAGAGGCCGGTGCGGCCGCGGAGGTGCCTGTTTTGGCAATTTCGGCATTGTTTTGGGGCTTTGCGGCCTTCTTGCCTCCCTTCCGGGCCGTGAGTTCGGCCGGTGCTGATGTGCGCAGGCGCGGAGGCTGTGCGTTGGCTGCGACAAAACCTGTAAAAAGAATGGCAATCAGGATAATTGTTAGTTTTTTCATTGTACAGTCAGAATTCTTGTTAGATTTCAAGGTCGGGCACCACATCATTCAAAGTGGTGTAAAATCCGCCTTCGTTGATTATGGTTTCGTCGCCTTTGTATGTGACAGTAACTTCATCGTCGCCTTCCTTGCGGACGGTGAATGATGGTTTGCCGTCTTTTGAGAGATTGACGTCGATAAGCCATCCGGGCACACGGATCGTGCCTTCCCTGTAAATTTTCGGAAGTACGGAAGGATGGTTTACGCCGTGGCTGTTGATGAGCGCTGCGAAGCGGTATACCTGAGCTTTCTCGCTCTTGGCTGTGAAATGATGGTGATTGGGATACTTCTTGAAGTTGCCCTTGGCATCAGCTTTGAGCCAATTGGCCGCGGGGACGAAGAATTGGTCGGTAGTATCGCAGTCAAGAGTGCCGGACGCAAAGAGGAAGGCATCGGATTGAGCACCGCGGTTGATGGTGTTGATATGCACGTAGTCTTTGTTTTCGGTCTGATCAAATTCGATGGGACCGGCTACGGAGTGGAGGAGGTAGTGCCACGAGAGGGGCTCGTCGGCCTCCAGTTCGTCGTATACGAAAATCCAACCGTTGCCCCCGAGGTCCACGATGTGGCGGCGGAATGTCTTCACGTGGTTTTCGGCCCAGCCGTTTTCCTCGGAAAATTCGACGTCGTATTGCTTACCGCGTTCGAGCCAAAGTGGCGACACGACTTTTCCGTAAGCGTTGGATGCGTCGCCCAGCACGTAGTTGATTTTGTCGCTGTTGTAATAGCGCGGAATCCAGCCGTATCCCTCCACGCCTATGCGCTGATTGTAGCCTTCGGGCAGGATGGTGTTGTGGGCGCGAGATGCACGGTGGCAGAGCACTGAATGCTTGTCGACGAAAGATGTGTGGTGTCCGGAGCTGTAGAAGAGGGGATTACCGCCATAGAAAGTATTGAAGGCATTCTGATTGGAGAGGGCGTGAGATGTGGATCCGTAGGGCGATGAGCGGAAGCTCCACATGGCATTTGAGCCGCTGCGGTCCCAGTTGGAGCAGCCGGATGAGAGACCGCTTTCCGGGAATGTGTAGGCCGGCATGAGAGCTGTGAGGCCGGGGCCTGTGGGGAGAGGTTTGTTGCACTGCAGACGGAACCATGACAGGTCGCCGGGCTTTTCAAGATGTGATTTTTTGAGGTATTCGGGCTCTTTCTCCAATGTCCGGCGCACGAAATCGGCCGCAATGCTGTTGTTGCGTATTTTTGCAAGGGCGTCGAGATATCCTATACGGATGGAGTTGGGGCGGTTGACATTGAGGTGCTGGCTGCCGTTGCCTGCCGATGATTGGAAGGGAGGACAGTGGTATATAGTATATAATGTGTTGCGGTCATACCATGGGTCGGAGAAAAAGTCGTAACCGGTGACGTGGGTGTAGAACCAAGGCATCTCGATGAGTGTGCGCGTGTTGACGGTGAAGTAGCTGTCGCCGTTGTGCCATGCGCCGTCGCGGTTCAGTCCCGGGAATCGGCACAGCCATACGTTGTAGCAGTAGTCGGCCCAAAGCTTGCTTTCGTCATAGTCGCCGTAAGTTGCGTAGACGGCCATGGAGGTGATGCGGAAGTTCATCTGCCACAGGTGGTTTTCGGCGATATGGTTTTCGAGGTAGTTGTTGTAATGCTCATACATCTTGGCGATGCGCGGGTGCAGTTCGTCGAGCAGCCGTTTTTTCTGCGCATCGTCGAGGATGTTGTAGAAAGAGTCGTAGGCCATTGATGCGAGCGATACGATGGTTCCGTCATTGAAGTCGCCTTGTACGTTGGGGTTGTTGCTCCAGTCAAACATATTATTAATACGCTTGATGGCCTCGTCGGCATATTTGCGGTCTTTTGTAAGCACGTATGAGCGGATGAGGGCTTCGCACGTCTTCTCTTCGGCGTCGATGACGCGACGTGATTCGTGAGTGAGGTATGCGCGGAGCTGTGCGGGATTCTTGAGTTCGTCGGCTTTGTCGGTACGGATATCCTCGACGCGCTTCATAGGTTGCCCGAGGGCTTTATCGGCCACTTCGAGATACCATTTATACTCGATTTTGTCCTTGGCGCCATCAATGAATTCATCCCACTCGGCTGCATCGACCAATATGCGGGGGTGTGTGGTGGGGAGTTTGGCGATGAATTCGTCGAATGACGGGGGCGTGAAAGCATTTGGATTGTCGGCGACTGTGAAAGAATATACCGGACTCCAGTCTTCAGTACCGTCTTCATTTACGAAGGCATGCTGCCAGTACCATTTGCCGGGAGCCAAAGGTTTGTCAGGATTGTAAAAAGGCCAGATGCGGTCGACAGTGACGGTTTTGTCGGCGGCGAAATCCTTGTCGGTGGAGTAGCGGAGTTTGTATTTGAGTTTGGATTTGTCGACCTTTTTGTTTTCGGTCACTGATACGTTGGCGGGGATACCTGTGCCGCGCGCCCATACGGGCATTGGCCATTGGAATGAGATGGCGCGTTCGGTCTCCACCCATCCGTCGGCCGGATAGGGAGTGGCGCGGCTTTCATACATCAGGTTGAGATCAGTCAGCCGTATGTTGGCATTTTGAGCATCGACAGGCTGGAGGCAGGCTGATGCAAAAAATCCCAGACATATCATTATTTTTTTAATCATGATATTGGTTGTATTTTGGATTATTAGATTCGCGGTTGTGGGGTGTATTGACAGTGTCTTTCAACTGATGCAAAGATAGGATGCCGGACAGTTGAAAGCATAACGCTCATGTAGCAATCGGCCCGGATGGGTGTCGTAAATGCGGAATTTTATGTCAAAATCGCACAATGCTGAATTTGCGGCTTTTACGTATTTCAAATATGTTGAATTTAATGCCGGGTGTGTTGAAAATTCAGTATAACGGCTTGCTGAGGGCTTGATTTTTCGTAATTTTACACGCAAATAAAAAGACACGGTAAAATACCGTGGCCCCCGACCAATCAATTATCCACAACGTGACCATGAAAAAGATATCTGTAATTCTTCTGTCAGCACTGTTTGCTATACTCCCGGTGGCAGCGGAAATCCACTCCGAATTGAAGTTCAAAAAAATCGGGTTGAGTGAAGGTCTTTCGTATGCAAAGGTCTCGGATATCGGGCAGGATGAGCGTGGGTATATATGGGTGGCCACGCCGGATGGTCTCAACCGTTATGACGGCTACAGCTTCAAAATATACCGTCCGCAGAAAGACAATTCCTCCTCTCTTGGCGAGAAATCGCCATTGCGTATAGCCTATGGCGAGGATGGATCGATGTGGGTGAGCGGCAAGGTCACGCTATCGCGATATGTCGAGTCGGCCGACAATTTCGAGAATTATGTATTCGACCTCGGGGGCACCATCGCCGATATCGTGCCACTTGATACAGAAAATATACTTGTAGGGACCTCGGCGGGGCTTTATACGTTCAATATTCCGACACACTCTTTTGAACGAGGTTTTCGGGGTCAAGACCCGCAAGGGGCCGTCTCAGCCCTCGCGGTTGATGGTGATTTTGTGTATGTGGCTCTCCCGGGCGGCATATGCAAGATCGGCCGGAAGGATGGCTCCATGAAAAAATTTCCTCTCGCCGGAAATCCTCCTGTCACGCAGATGCTGCCCGATGGCAAGACTCTGCTTGTAGCTACGGATGAGTGTGGCCTTATACGTCTCGATCCTGCCACAGGCAAGATATACAATTACCGCGCCGGCGGCCGGGAGGGTCTGGGGTCGGATCATGTGCGCTCGCTGGCGCATGACAGGCAGGGACGCGTGTGGGTCGGTACTTTTGACGGGCTTGATATACTTGACGTCTCCGGAAGACATTTCAGTCACTACGATACGAACACCCAGGACAATGATAATCTGTCGCATGCGTCGGTGCGCAAGATATTCGCCGACCGGCAGGGTGGCATGTGGCTGGGTACTTTTTTCGGCGGACTCAATTATTATCATCCTATCATCAACCAGTTTCAGACGATCCGGCATAATCCTGCCCGTCCGTCACTTAATGACAATGTCGTGGGAGCAATGACCGAAGATGCTCAGCACAATATATGGATTGCCACCAACAATGGCGGTCTCAACGTATATGATCCCCAACATAACACTTTCAAGTACTATACAAAATCGAACGGCCTCGTGTCGAACGATGTAAAGACTGTGTACATTGATGAGACCGCAGACAAGGTATATATAGGCACGCATCTGGGCGGCCTGAGTGTGCTCGACCGCCGCACAGGGCGCCTCACTACGCCGGGCAACATGCGCTCGAATATCTATGATATCGAGCCTGCGCGCGCGCCGGGCAAACTTTGGCTCGCTTCTCTGGATACGCTGCTGCTCTATGACCCGGCTACCGGGCGGCAATCCGTGGCGCCGACCAACGGACTGTCGCGTATCACGGACCTCTATAGAGACAGTAAGGGGCGCCTTTGGGCATCGGGTGAAGACGGGGTGTCGGCCTTCTGTGAGAATACGGATGGAACGCTGACTGTAGCGCCGGATGTTCCCGAGGCCATCAATAATTACCGTCTCGGAGTCAACAATGTATATCAAAGCCGTGACGGACGCAACTATTATTTATCAACAAATGATGGACTGCTGTGCTACGATGCCACGACTAACTCTATCTCGCAGTATACTACGGAGGATGGTTTGCCCAACGATATCGTCTATGGAATCCTCGAAGATGCCAATGGCAATCTATGGAGCAGTACGAATGGTGGCCTCGCCTATCTCGACCCACGCTCGGGTGAGATTCGGTCGTATTCGTCAAAAGATGGATTGCAGTGCAACCAGTTCAATAGCAAGAGCTTCCTCAGCAGCTCCCTGGGCTATTTCTACTTTGGCGGTATAGATGGTATCACATGCTTCAATCCGTCGGTGCTCCAGTCCAATCCTTATGCACCCGCACCATTTATCTCCAGGCTCCGGCTCTTCAACCGCGATATCATTCCCGGCGATGATACGGGGCTGCTGGACCGATCCATATCCCAGACTGAAAAAATTACGTTTGACGTTGACCAGACGGTGTTTACCATCGACTTTACCGTATGCAATTATGTGGCCGGCGACCATAATACCTACGCATATATGCTGGAGGGACTCGACCGTCAATGGACTACGATCGAGGGCCCGGGCTCAGTGACGTATTCCAATCTTCCGGCGGGCGACTATAAATTCCTGCTGAAGGCTGCCAACAACGACGGTATCTGGAGTGAAGAGGTGACAAGTCTTGATATCACCATCTTGCCGCAATGGTACAACCGCTGGTGGGCACGCACTTTATTTATCCTGCTGGCTATAGGTCTGATATTTGCCGTATTGAGCTATCTGTGGCATCGCAAGTCGCGGCTGCAACATCAGCGGCTTGCAGCTCTCGATCTTGAGCGGCAAAAGGAACTCAATGAGATGAAAGTGCGTTTTTTCATCAATATGTCGCACGAACTGCGCACTCCT
Organism: uncultured Bacteroidales bacterium; assembly: GCA_947646295.1. Lineage (GTDB taxonomy): Bacteria > Bacteroidota > Bacteroidia > Bacteroidales > Muribaculaceae > CAG-873. Next base: position 1,636 of record CANSGE010000087.1, on the reverse strand, counting down.
CTCACTCTCATACTCTTGCCTGTGAGAGAGTTGCTCCAGCTCACTTCAAACCGTAAGGTGGCGCAGAAACTGACCATTGTAAAAAACAATGCGGAGCGCATATTGCGTATCGTGAATCAGCTTCTCGACTACCGTCGCGCCGAAATGGGGATGTTCAAACTCAAGGTCATGCCTGTCGCGATTCACGATATGTTGCGTGACATATGTGCCAATTACGACAATCAAGCCGCGCATCGTAATATCAACTTCACTTACCGCACTGAGCTGCCCGGGCCCATCGCAGTGTGTGACCCGCAATATATGGAGCTGATATGCAACAATCTGATATCAAATGCCTTCAAATATACGCCCGAGGGCGGCTCCATTAGTGTGGAGATAGCCCCCGCTGAGCAAAATACAGGCGATATGATGATAAAGGTGAGCGATACCGGTTGCGGCATACCCGACGATAAACTCCGGCAGATATTCACCCGCTTCTATCAAGTGGACGACCGCGTAGGAGGAAGCGGCATAGGATTGTCATTGGTAAAGCGTCTCGTAGAGCTCCATCACGGCAGTATTTCTGTGAGCAGCAAGCTCAACGAAGGCTCTACTTTCATTGTGACCATTCCGGCGGAAGCTAAAGCTTATTCGGCGGAAGAGACGGCAGCTGAACCCACGGAACCGACTCCCCGCACCGATGAAACATTGCCGGACATCCCCGAAATGGAGTCAGAAGAGATAAGCGGGATAGCGGATGAAGGCGCCGACGATCGCACAAATAAAGATACATTGCTCATCGTTGACGACAATGCAGATATCCTCAAGTATCTTTGCGAACAGCTTTCGGCCGATTTCAATGTCGTGCCCGCAGCTGATGGTGCAAAAGCTCTCGAAATACTCGGCACGCAGGAAATCGACCTGGTGATCACCGATATAATGATGCCAGATATCGACGGCGTGCAACTCTGCCGTACGATAAAGCGTAACATACGCACATCACATATCCCTGTGGTAATGCTGTCGGCCAAGAATGATATCCCGGATCAGATCTCCGGCCTCAAGGTGGGCGCCGACGATTATATCGCGAAACCCTTCTCGATGGAGATACTGATGGCCAAAATCCGAAATCAGCTGCGCACGCGCCGCCTGGCCATACGCCATTTTGCCGGATCCGCGCAGCTTGAGCCGGAAGCTGCCGCCGCTCTCAACCCCCTTGACGAGGAGTTTCTCAAAAAGGCTTTTGAAATCATGGAACGCCATCTCGACGATACCGATTTCTCCACAGATGTATTTGCCGGCGAAATGTGCATGAGCCGCTCCAATCTGCATCTGAAGATGAAAGCCCTCACCGGAGAATCGACAAATGAATTTGTACGCCGCTTCCGGCTCACCAAGGCGATGGAGCTGCTTAAGGCCGGACGCCACACCATCGCCCAGATAAGTGCGATGGTGGGATTCGGCACTCCATCATATTTCGCGACTTCATTCAAGAAGTTCTACGGGCATCTCCCCTCGGAATATATCCGCAATTGATACAGGGTGTATCAATTCTTTCGATATGGTGTGTAAAGTCCCTTTTGCAGGGTATAGTGCATGCGCTCCTTCTGCTGCGGGGTGAATCCGGCCTGGAATCCGGCGAAATAGTCCATGGCGT
>CANSGE010000086.1 GCA_947646295.1 uncultured Bacteroidales bacterium | reverse complement strand
ACCTGATTAGAAATTCGCTTTTTTTTGGTGCTTTCTGAACACTTTTTCGGCAAAGGGCGTTTTATAATATTTGGTATGCTCTTACCAATATTATTTCAGCCCGCGAATTTTCTGCTGTCGGCTGCAATAAAATTTGCCACGGCATCCTCATTATTCGTGCCGATAATCACATCGGCCACCGCTTTTGTCTCCTCAAGAGCATTGCCGACGGCCACAGCCACATCGGCAGCCTTGAGCATCGGGATGTCATTGAGATTATCACCGAAGGCCACTACCCTATCAGCTCCGATATGCCGCCGCAGCCGCTCGACACCGGCCGCCTTGGAAACACCGCGCCCGAAAATCTCAAGCAACCACAGGTCGGGCATATACGTATCCTTATAATATGACACGTAGCAATCCGTATGCGGACGCAGGGCCTCAGCAGCCCCCACAATAGCCTCCCGCGAGCCGAGCGCGAAGAAAAGAGCCGTCGAGGCATGGTTAGCCGCGGCCAAAGGCTCGCCAAGATGAAACGTCTTCAGCGACAGATTGCGCCGCAACTCCACAAACACCCGCTCGCCGGCATTGAGCTGCTCCGTGGCATGATATACATCGATATGACCCGTAGGACGCATCACATAGCAGAAGGGCACTACGCCGAAGCGCGAAAGAGTGTCGAGCACAGGCGCGACATTGCGCTCGCCCACCAGCTGAAGATGCGCATAGGAGTGCGACGGACGGTTCCAGATGGCCGCGCCGGTCATCACCACCATATCGGCCGTCGTGTACGTATCATGCAAAATCGGCTCTATTGTGGCAGGAGTGCGCGCGGTGGCTACAGAGATAAGCACGCCGTCGTGACTCAGCTGCGATATGATTTCCGCCGACCGTGGCGATACCCGGGCATCATCGTTGAGAAATGTCCCGTCGAGATCTGTGATATATAATGTCTTCATACGATGCATAATGGAGAATATGTGCAAAGATAACAAGAATTTTCGATGAAGGTTTGCCGATTTATCCCAAAACCTATATCTTTGTAAGAAATTACCTATTAAGCCATGAGTAAATATGATTTCGATTGCGTGATAGACCGCCACGGCACTTACGCTACCAAGTATGACGGATTGGATCAAATGTTCGGACGTCACGACGTGACACCCCTCTGGATCGCTGACCTTGATTTCGCAGTGTGCCCGGATATCACGGCTGCTCTGCGCCGGCGTATCGAACACCCCGTGCTCGGATACTCCGCAGCGCCCGAATCTTACTGGCAATCCATCATCGACTGGCAAAAACGACGCCATGGATTCATCATCGAACGCGACGAAATCTCATTCGTGCCAGGAGTCGTTAAAGGCATCGGCCTGGCCGTCAACTATTTCACTTCACGCGGCGACGGCATCATCATCCAGCCCCCGGTGTATCACCCATTCCGCATGGTGATCGAAGGCAACGAACGCCGGGTGGTGGAGAATCCTCTCATCTTCGAAGGCGACTCCTACCGCATGGACCTCGAAGGCCTGCAGCAGGTCATCGACCGCGAACATCCGCGCATGATGATACTCTGCAATCCCCACAATCCGGTGGGTATACAATGGGACGCCGACACCCTGCGCGAAGTCGCGCGCATGTGCGCACGCGCGAATATAATAGTGGTAAGCGATGAGATACATGGCGACCTCATGCTCGGCGGCCGGAAGCACATACCTTTCGTATCCGTGAGCGACGATGCCCGACGCATCGCAATCACCCTCGGAGCTCCCTCCAAGACTTTCAACATACCCGGACTCGTCAGCTCATGGATGGTGGTCAAAGACCCCGACTTGCGCCGAGGGTTCTACCATTGGCTTGAGGTGAACGAATTCAACGCCCCCGTGCTGATATCCACCATCGGCGCCGAAGCGGCATATCTCCACGGCGAGGACTGGCTCGACGAAATGCTCGCTTATGTGGCCGAAAACATCAAATTCGTCGACGCCTATCTGCGCGACAACGTCCCCGGGGTGAAGGCCATCATGCCACAGGCATCATTCCTGATATGGCTCGACTTCCGCAGCCTCGGCCTCAGCCAGGAACAACTCATGCGTCTGATGCTCGAAAAAGCCCATCTGGCCATGAACGATGGCTCAATGTTCGGCTCCCAGGGTGTAGGCTTCGTACGCCTCAACGTAGGCACCCCGCGCTGCGTGCTCGAAAAAGCTCTTGAAAACATCAAACTCGCCGTCACCGAACAACTCGAAGCATGAATTACAGAATCTTTCCTCCGGAAGGCATACTCGAAACCTCTCTGACGCTCCCGCTCAGCAAAAGTGTGGCTGCGCGGCTCATCGTGATGCAGGCTCTCACACCCGGTGCACCGGATGTAGATACATCCGTGCTCCCCGACTGTGTCGACACCCGCGTGCTGCTCACAGCTCTGAGCTGCAAGACCGCCGAGGTATCCGCACACGAGTCAGGCACGGCCATGCGCTTCCTCACCGCCTACTTCGCGGCTCAGGAAGGCACCGACGTGGTGCTCACCGGCACCGACCGCCTCAAAAAACGCCCCATCGCTCCACTCGTCGACGCACTGCGCTCGCTCGGCGCCGATATTGAATACACCGGAGCCGAGGGCTCCCTGCCGCTGCACATCCGCGGCCGCCGCCTCCGCGGTGGCGACGTGCGCCTCGACGCAAGCGCAAGCTCACAATTTGCCTCAGCGCTGGCCATGATAGCCCCCTCCACAGAAAAGGGGCTCTCAATAGACCTCGGCGGCGAAATCGCATCAATGCCTTACCTGCGCATGACCATGCGCATGATGCAACGCCGCGGTATCGACGTCGATCTTGCAGGATATCGCCTCAATCTCCACGGCAGCTACCATCCCGTAGAGCCTGAAATGGAACACGACTGGAGCGCCGCCTCATATTGGTACGAAATCGCCGCCGTCACTGCCGGATGGGTGACTCTGCTCGGCATGAAGCCCGATAGCCTCCAGGGCGACAGCATCCTCGCAAAAATAGGCGACCGCATCGGGGCGCTCACCGAATTTACCGACGAAGGCGCCGAGCTCTCCGCCACGCCCGATATCTACTCACGCCTCGACATGGACATGAGCGACTATCCCGATCTGGTACCGGCTCTCGCCGTGACGGCCTGCCTCATAGGCATACCATTCCACTTCACAGGCCTGGCAAACCTGCGCCACAAAGAGTGCGACCGCATCGCAGCCCTGCGCGACGGCCTCCTCGCTCTGGGATGCCCCACCGAAGACGCTCCCGACCAGCTGCGCTGGGAAGGCACGCGTGTGCCGCTCACATCACTGCCCGAAATCGATCCCCGCGGCGACCACCGCATAGCGATGGCCTTTACCGCCGCCGCCGTTTTCGTTCCCGGCATGATCATCAATGATATCGAAGTCACCGACAAATCCTATCCCGGATTCTGGGACGACCTGCGTCAGGCCGGTTTCGTGCTCACCGACGCATCTGTGCCCATGCCCGACCCGATCGAAGAATGATCGTAGCACTCTACATACTCGGAGCTTTGCTTGTGGTGGGTGTCGTGCTGCGGCTCACCCACCGCCCCGACGCACCGGCCGAGCCGGTCTCCGCCGCCGGCCCCGACGACGATGTGTGCTGCGGCATGCACGTCACCTGCGAGAAGGACTCTCTGCTCACATCGATGAGCGAAAAAATCGAATACTTCGAAGACGAGGAGCTCGACATCTTCGCCGGACGCGCCCCCGACCAATATACCGATGACGAAATCGAGCAATTCCGCGACGTATTGCTCACTCTCCGCCCCGAAGAGATAGCAGCCTGGGCACGCTCGATACAGCTGCGAAATATTGAATTACCATCGTGCGTACGCGACGAATTACTCATGATCGTCGCCGAGGCACGACGCTCATGACAATGCTTGACTTACTCGACTATCCATTTTTTGTACGCGCCCTCTGGGCAGTGGTGCTCATCGCCGTCAGCGCGGCGATGATCGGCACATATATCATCACCCGGCGCCTCGTGGCCATCTCGGGCGGCATCACACATGCCTGCTTCGGCGGCCTCGGGCTGGGATATTTCCTCGGCATAAATCCTGTGGCCATGGCGGCGGTATTTGCCGTAGGCTCATCCATCGGCGTCGAGTGGATGTCCCGCCGGCTCAATCTGCGCGAGGATTCAGCCATCGCCGTGATATGGGCTCTCGGCATGGCCATCGGCGTGCTTTTTGTATTTCTATCGCCCGGATATGTGCCCGAGCTCAATTCCTTTCTCTTCGGCAACATTCTCACCATTTCCACTGCCGACCTCTGGACTTTCGGTGTTTTCACAGTACTGCTCACCTCATTTTTCCTATGGAAATACCGTCAGATAGTGGCTTGCGCCTTCGACCGCGACTTCGCTCGCGTCACAGGGCTGCCCGTGCGCTTCATCACCTATACGATGACGGTATTCGTGGCCGTGTGCATCGTGCTCACGATACGCCTTGTGGGCGTGATGCTGCTCATGTCGATGCTCTCGCTGCCCATGATGACAGCCGAGATATTCTGCCGCAGCTTCGGGCGCATGATGATCGTATCGGTATGCGTGTCGGTGGCCGCCTCCCTGGCCGGACTGCTCGTGGGCTCGGCCGTCGATGTGCCCTGCTCGGCATTTATCGTCCTGCTCATGTCAGGTATATTCATAGTGGCAAAAATCATTAAGAGTTTCTTTAAAAACAGATGAAATCAGCCCTGCTAAGTCAGAAATTTCACAGCCGCGGAGCCGCCTTGATAATGATAGCTGTGGCTGCCGTGTACGTGGCGCTCTCCGGACGTCTCAACAATATCATATCCTCACCCGGCGACAGCGGCTTCGCCTTCGAGCCGGCTACCGACTGGGCAATCCCGGCATGGTGCAGTCTCAGCGTCAACGCAGCCCTCAACCTGCTCATCATGCTCGTGATGGTGATGGTCAACCGCGCCTTCAACGTGCTCCGTGCCATGAGCTGGCTCAACATCGGCCTCTTCGCCATCATGCAGGGAGCCGTTCCGCGCGAGCTTATCCATCTCAATTCGGGCACGCTCGTATGCCTCGGCGTGATCGTGTGCATCTACCTGCTCTTCAGCTGCTACGATGATCCCGGCCGTGTCCGCACCGTATTTCTCGCATTCCTGCTCCTGTCGCTCGGCTGCTCCACGCAATATTGCTTCGTGCTCTACATCCCCGTATTCTGGATCGTGTGCCTGCAGATGCGCATATTCTCCCTGCGCACATTCATCGCATCGCTCCTCGGCATCCTCACCGTATGGGTGATACTCTTCGGCTTCGGCATCATCACTCCGGCCGGATTCCACCTGCCCGACATCGTGGGTATCTTCGACGTGCTCGACATCCGCTCCGTCGTATACCTCATCACCGTATCGGCCATCACGGCCTTCCTGCTTGTGCTGTCGCTATCGCTCAATGTGATGAAGACCATCGCATACAATGCCCGCTCGCGCGCATTCAACGGTGCCCTCACCGTCGTGCCGCTGGTCACTATCGCAGCCATGATATTCGATTTCAATAACCTCCTCTCATACCTCCCGCTGCTCAATATGTGCGCGGCATATCAGCTCACCCACTATTTTGTCAATCACCGCTACGAGCGCCAGTACATTGCCGTATTGGCTATCGCAGGCATTTATATTGCTCTTTACTTATGGCGCCTAAGTCTTTGAAAATCGTGGTGGAACAGAATGTTCCCTACCTCTCTGTGCTTAAAAACCACTTCCGCACCCAAGTGCTGCCCAATGAAGAAATCACCCGTGCCACACTTGCCGATGCCGATGCTCTGATCACACGCACACGCACTCGTTGCGACGCCGACCTGCTCGAGGGCACAAATGTGAAATTCATAGGCACTGCCACCATCGGGATGGACCACATCGACCGCCCCTGGTGTGAGGCACATGGCATCCGCGTGGCCAACGCTCCCGGCTGCAACGCTCCGGCCGTGGCGCAATACGTATTCAGCTCCATCCTGCAGCTCATCAACCGCCAGATACGACAGCACACCATCGGTATCGTAGGCGTGGGTCATGTAGGCCGCATCGTCGAGGAATGGGCTCGGTCCATGGACATGAAAGTGCTCCTCTGCGATCCCCCGCGGCGCGATGCCGAAGGCGGCTCCCAATGGTGCGAGCTCGATACAATAGCTCGCCGGGCCGATATCATCACATTCCATACCCCTCTGACAGCCGACGGCCCCTACCCCACATTTCATCTGGCCGACGGACATTTCTTCCGCTCTCTCCGCCGCGCGCCCATAGTCATCAATGCCGCACGCGGCCCTATCGTCGACACTGCGGCATGGATCGACGCGCTCGACGCCGGGATCACCGGTCCCGCCGTAGTCGACTGCTGGGAGGGTGAGCCGCTCATCGATCAGGAACTCCTTGCCCGCGCAGCCGTGGCCACCCCGCACATCGCCGGATATTCACGTCAGGGCAAGATACGTGCATCTCAGGCTGTTCTCACAGCCCTCTGCCAACATTTCGGCATGGATGCCCTGCGCGTGTCGGAGCCTACACCGGCGCCCGCGGCACATGCGGTCACCCCCGAGTCGATTCGCCGGAGCTACGACCCGATGGGCGACACATACATGCTGCGGCAGCATCCCGAGGCATTCGAGCAACTGCGCAACAGGTATCCGCTGCGCGATGAGGTGCCCGAACGCTGGTCGCTCTGACCCTCAGGTCAGTCCTCGCGCAGATAGCTGAAAAATTCGAGGCGGGCCTGATGGAGGATATTGAGCAGACGCTCCATGAAGTCTTCCACATCGGGGCTCGAGTCGATGAAGATTTCAGTTGTAAGCCAGCAATCCTCATCATCGCACACGGCCTTGGCCACTTTGTATTGCGCATTGATCTTATTGAGCGCTTCAAGCACTTTTTCGCGGGGCATCTCGGGATGTTCCGCGAAATCATATATACCGGGCATCACGATGTTGAAATACTGGAGGTCCTTGGTATTGTCACCGATGATGAAATAGCCGCCCTGGTATTTGAAGGTGATACCGTACTCTTTTTCCTCAAACTTCACTCCATTCTCGCGGAGCCAATTTTTGTAAATTTCCATAGTTTTTTATTGTTTTTGAGTGGTAAATTTATTGATATTGCACGAAACCTACGCGCGCGCGAGGCTCGGCACGTTGCGTGTTTTCAAGTTTGCGTCTGATAGCCTCATAGCCCTCGAGCATCGCTTCAGTGAGCGAGGGGCGGGTGGTCTTCACTGAGTTTTCGAGACTTTCCTGCGTGATGAGCTCATCGCGGAAGGCTGCTATCATGGCGGCATCGTTGACGATGAATGCGATATCCGACGCCACATATTTGTCTGTCAGCTCAGCCAGCCGCCCGGTATCTATCGTGTCACAGGGACGATCCTTGAGATAGAGGTCGAACATCAGCTTGCGCGTCTCATGATCCGGCGCCGGGATGTATACCGAAATATCCACGCGACCCTTGCGGAGCACCGCCGGATCGATCATCTCGGGCTGATTAGTGGTGCCTATCACAAATATTCCGTCGCGCGAGCAATTGTTGAGTTGCGAGAGAAACTCATTGACCTCACCCGAGATATGCTCGGCCGAGCGCGACGTGCGGTTGGGCACCATAGCGTCAAATTCATCGAAGCAGATGATCATCGGCGACTTCTTGCGGGCCTTGTCGAAAAGTTCGGCTATCTTGCCCTGGCCGCCATGCACATATATGCTGCCGAGATCCGAGGCCTTGACAAATTTATAATTGAAGCCCGACTCCTCGGCGAATTTTTCGGCGAAATACGACTTGCCGCATCCCGGAGGGCCATAGAGCAGCATGCCATTGGGTGGTGTCAGACGGTATTTTTCGGCCTTTTCCTTGTTTTTGAGTATGAAGAGCACCTTTTTCTGCAGCAGATCCTTCAGCTCATCCATGCCGGCCACGTCGGCAAAACCTTTGCCCCGCTTGCGTTCGGGCTCTACATTATCCTCCGCGGCGGGCGCCTCAGCCGTCTTGCAACGCACACCTGCCGCAGTATCATCTTTCTTCATCTTTATCTCCTTGGCACTGTCTTCCTTTGGAGATTCGGCGGGAGCTTCCTGGCTGTCGATTATCTCGATCAGGCGGTCGATGGAGGCACGGTCGGCTTTTTTGACGGCGAGAGCCGATAGTATCGCATGCTTGAGCCACGCGGGCGTATCCGCCGGAGCCTCCGAGAAGTCCAGGGCAGCCTTGCGGGCCAGGTGGATGGTCATTTTGAGATGCCGCTCACGCTCATCGCCCTTAAACTTATCCTCGTCCAATGACATCTCCCATGGAGCATGGCCCGTGAGCAGCGCGTATGCCACAGCTCCGGCTGCAAAGACATCGCCGGCCGGATCATTCAGCCCGCGCAGCGATTCGGGCGAGCGGTAAAATGGCGTCAGGTCAGCCGTCTGATAGTGGTGTTCAGCCGAGTCGGCATGCGCCAGGTGCCCCATGTCGATGAGCTGCACACGACGCGTTTCGGGATCATACATCACATTGCGCGGAGTGATATCGTTGTGCACCAGCCCGCGGCCATGCAGATACCCGAGCCCGGCGAGCATCTCACGGAATATCGAGGCCGTTTCATCCGCCGCAGGGCGTCCCTCGGCCGCAACAATCTCCGAGACAAGTCTTCCCGAGAAATAGTTGGTCACTATATACTGATACAGCTTGCCGTCCAGAGCATACACCCCATCCTTGATATAGCGGATCACATTAGGATGATCAAGCCCGCGGCAGAGATCAATCTCCACCAGCACACCCGATGCGGCACGCGCAGCCGCAGGCACACGGTCGGGATCATAAAATTTCATGAAATATATACATCCGTCTGTATCACGGATGCGGTATGTCTCGTTGTATTCACCATCTTTGATGAGGGTGTCTACGGAATAGTCAGCTATAGCTTGTCCTGGCTTGAGGATTGACATGATCGATGGAGATTAAAAGTTATACAGATTCCGAAAGCAAAGGTACATAATTCGCCCCGAAAGTGCAATATATCCGCCGCAGAGAGATTGTTTAAAAAATCTGCCTCACCACCTCGAGCGAATTGAGATGCCCAAGCGGAGCATAGTGTATGGTATAGTAGCGGAGTATCTCATCGAGGATACGGCTCCTGAGAGTGCGGCTCATGCGCAGGCGCGCGCACGTATCATATGTAAGACGTGAGAGCATCCGGGCATAGCGCGTGGCATCAGCATCAAGCCAAGCCCCGCTCAGAGGAGCGCTTGCCCGCAGACGTCCGCCCGTAAGGTCCAGGATAGTGCCCCCGCCTTCCATATCAGGCTCGATGCCCAGATGCCGGCTCAGCGCATAGAGAAACACCAACGGAAAAGCCGCCACGCCGCGGCTCTCCGCCATGCCATCAAGCCGCCGGATTGATGCGGTGAGAAAGTGCCACATCGGCGCATCTCCGGCACTCTGTCGCAGGAGCCTCTCGAGCACCTCGGCCAGAAAGAGCGCCGTAGCCGCCTTGGCCGGCTCCGTCACTATTGATGGCAGCAGCTCCAGCGGCCGCACATCGCGCACCCCCACGATCTCACGCCCCGGACGCATATCAGCCTCAGCCGCAAATATACTCAGAGGCATCATCAGCGCACGCCGCCGCCGCGCCTCCTTCGAGGCTCCTGAAGCCACCGAGAGCGACATACGCCCGTGCGTGGCCGTCCATACCGACACTATCGAGCGACGGTCATCATACTTTACTGTGCGCAGAGCTATGCATGAAATTGACTGAAACATTTCGGAAATCAAGGCTTTTTTGCCCCTGTCGACTGTAAAATTACTAAAAATTCCTTAAAATTTCACTTTTTGAACCGATTTTTTTGCTCGTCTCAAAAATAGTGCCTATATTTGCACTCGCATTTAGCGCTTGGCCCATTCGTCTATCGGTTAGGACGCAAGATTTTCATTCTTGAAAGAGCAG